>NZ_JBLNKT010000001.1:0-253096 GCF_048158525.1 Flavobacterium algoris | reverse complement strand
ACAAAAGTTTACCATTAATACATCATTCCGACAGAGGCATTCAATATTGTGCTAATGAATATCAAAAACAACTTAGTAAAAACAAGGTTTTATGCAGTATGACACAAAACTCAGATCCCTATGAAAATGCAGTTGCAGAAAGAATTAATGGCATCTTAAAGCAGGAATTTATGATTGATAAATACAATCAAAAAACAGAAATCATGCAAAAAGTTGTAAGAGAAGCTATTAGTATTTATAATGAAATCAGACCTCATTATTCAAATTACATGCTTACTCCCAATCAGATGCACAGTCAGAATATAATTAAAATGAGAACCTATAAAACAAAAAACAGTAGTAAACCGGAGCTTACTACTGTTTAAAAATTGTACTTTTATTTTTTATTAATCCTGTATCGTTTTTTCAGGACTAGACACAATCCAAAAATAAAAAGCGCTCACCAAGATGAACGCTTTTTATTAATTTTCCGGAGCCAACTCCAGTTCTAAACCTTCGAGGCTTTCGGTGATTGGGATTTGGCAGCCCAAACGACTGTTTGATTTTACGTAAAATGCTTCAGAGAGCATCGCTTCTTCATCGTCTCCCATTTCAGGTAACGCAACATCATTCAGAACATAACATTGACAAGAAGCACACATGGCCATTCCGCCACAGGTTCCTTCTACAGGAAGTTCATACGCTTTACATAATTCCATGATATTCATGGCCATATCTGTAGGAGCCTGTAATTCATGTACTACTCCTTCTCTATCTTTAATTTTTATTAATACATCCATTTTTTACTGTTTGGAAATTGGTTGGTTAATCAATGGTATCTTTTTTGGAATATCCTAAAGGCATCCTGATGGTTTGCGTGAGGGATAGCAGCCAGCTACCGAAGTAGCGCGGATAGCCCGACGATCTTGAGAAAAAAGGCAAATACTCGTAATCTTGAGTAGCCTTTTTTCTCAAAATGGTCACGCCCTAATCATTTACAGGATATTTACAACAGTCTCTATTTGGGGAGCAAACTTTTTGATGGTGGTTTCCACACCGGCTCTTAATGTCATTTGGTTTACACTGCAACTGGTGCATGCTCCTTCGAGTCGCACTTTTACGTGTTTGTCATCCTCGATGGAAATAAGGGTAATATCGCCGCCGTCAGAGTTCAAAAAAGGTCTGATTTCTTCGAGTGCTTTTTGTACTTCTATTGTTAATTCTTCTGTTGTCATAATTTAGATTTTTAGATAGTTAGATTTCTAGATGGTTAGATTTTTTCTAAAAGTCTAACCGTCAAAATTGTCTAAGTATTCTATTTTTTATTTACTGCTGAACAACCTGCCATAGTTGTAATTTTTACCGCTTCGGTAGCAGGCAAACTTTCGTTTCTGCTTACTACTTCCCGCACCACATTTCTCGTGATTTCTTCAAAAACAGTTTCGATAATCGAACCCGTTTGCATAGCTGCAGGACGACCGTAATCTCCCGCTTCACGGATTGATTGCACAATTGGCACTTCTCCAAGGAATGGAACTTCTAAATCTTCTGCAAGATTTCTGGCTCCTTCTTTTCCAAAGATATAATATTTATTTTCAGGTAATTCTTCCGGTGTGAAGTAGGCCATGTTTTCAATAATTCCCAATACAGGAACATTTATTGCTTCAGACATGAACATAGAAACTCCTTTTTTAGCATCGGCCAAGGCTACAGCTTGTGGCGTGCTTACAATTACGACACCGGTGATAGGCAATGATTGTACGATTGAAAGGTGAATGTCTCCTGTTCCTGGCGGCAAATCGACTAACATAAAGTCTAATTCTCCCCAATCTGCATCAAAAATCATTTGGTTTAATGCTTTGGAAGCCATAGGACCTCTCCAAATTACCGCTTGACTTGGTGCCGTGAAAAATCCTATCGAAAGAATTTTTACTTCATAGCTTTCCACCGGTTTCATTTTTGATTTCCCATCCACCATTACGGAGACTGGCTTTTCATTTTCTACGTCAAACATGATTGGCATAGATGGTCCGTAAATATCAGCGTCAAGAATCCCTACCGAGAAACCCATTTTAGCCAATGATACCGCAAGATTTGCAGTAACGGTAGACTTTCCTACACCTCCTTTACCAGAGGCAACTCCGATAATATTTTTTATTCCCGGAATTTGTTTTCCTTTAATTTCTGGCTTGTCCGGAACGTCAACTTTACTATTGATTTTGATTTTAGCATCCGGAGATACTAATTCAAGAATTGTTTTTTTGATATCGTCTTCAGCACGTTTTTTAATGTGCATTGCCGGTGTGTGTAATACTAAATCTACCACTACCTCATCGCCAAAAGTAATCACATTTGCTATTGCGCCACTTTCAACCATATTTTTTCCTTCTCCAGCTATAGTAATCGTTTCTAAAGCTTTAAGGATGTCTTTCCTATCTAATTTCATTTTTAGTTTATTGTTTTCTATTGGCATTTTAGCGCCAGAATATTATCTTTATTTAAACTGATTTCAGATTACAAAGATACTGTGAAAAGTTCTTATTCTAAAGGATTTGCATCGCATTTATTGATTTGGAAATTGATGGTATTTATTAACCAATTTCAGCATTATAATTTTCCAATACCAATCCATCTAAAGGGAGCTATTCTCTTTCTGATTTAATTAAAAAACATCAACATTAAATCCAATAAACTAAAATTTATAATTTAAATTTATAAGAAAAAATATGGGATTAAGTTTTCATTATAAGGGAGCACTGAGAAACCCTACACTTTTAAAAAAATTAATTGAAGAGGTCACTGACATCGCGCAGGCCAACCAATGGAAATTTCATGTTTTTGAAGAAGCATTTCCAAGTCCTATTTTTACTCTTGATTCCTATAATGATTCCATTTACGGTATTTGTTTTAGTCCTCCCAATTGCGAAGTTATTTGCTTGACATTTCGATTCAACGGAAAAATGTGTGCTTTCTATAATTTCGAATCTACGAAGGTTTCCGTAAATGAGTTAGACGAAAACTATTTATCGGTAAAAACACAATTTGCCGGACCTGAAATCCACAAACAACTGATGATCATCTTCGATTATTTAAACAAAAAATATTTTGAAAATTTTGACCTTAGCGATGAAGGAAATTATTGGGAAACAAAAAATGACCAATTACTCCAGGATACATTTGAGAAATACACCAATTTAATTAATGGATTTGATAGTTTATTAAACAACATCCCAATTGGAGAAAACGAAACCATCGAAGCCTATTTAATTCGAATTGCTGAAATAAACAATAAAAAGAACGACACTAATGAAGGATAAAAACGACAAAGGAAGTCAACTGCCAAAACTGTAAAAATCACTCCTGCCTAACCTCTGGCTGCCAAAAATGTTTTTCAAAATCCACAATTTGATTGTCCACAACTTCTATTCCTTCGTTTTCCAATAATTGTTGCATAAGATTTGTTCCGTCAAAATGAAGTTTTCCGGTAAGCAAACCTTTTCTATTGACCACACGATGTGCCGGAACATCTTCCATATTATGCGAAGCATTCATCGCCCAGCCCACCATTCGAGCAGAGCGCGCAGTTCCTAAAGCTTTTGCAATAGCGCCATAAGAAGTGACTTTTCCATAAGGAATTTGTCTGGCGATGGCGTATACTCGTTCGAAAAAATTATCGTTTGACATGGTTATGAATCTGATGAAAAATACTTTCTATTTTGCGCAAAGCAAAAAAACTAACTCAAATAATATCGTATAATATTGAATAACGTAATTGCAGCAATCAATCCGGTTATCGTTCCAATAATCGTATTCATATTCCTCATGATATAATCCGTCTTGTTTTGTATTTTTTGAAAGAATGTGATATAACAGTAAAAAACCAAAGAAGAACCCAGTACCACACCAGTCACAAAAACAAAAACATCGCCCATATCATAAAAAAACAAATTATAAGAAGACAAAGTGATGCTTACAAAAACATAATATGGAATAGGAAAAAAATTAAGTGCAGAAAGCAGCATCCCAAGAAAAAACCTTTTTGTACTGCTGTACTTTTTTATTTTACCCTTTTTTTTCTTTGGTTTTTTAGCAATCCAAAGAAAATAAACGGTCAAAGTGGCAAAAACACCAAATCCTGCTTCACGTAATAAAATTAATACATCAGGACGTTCATCAATATAATGGGCAAATAGTATGGCAAGATAAGCTTGAAAAAATATTATAATGACGGCTCCAAAAACAAACCAGGTTGCACTTCTTTTCCCTTCTTTAAGATTTACTTTAGCCGCTGTCATATTGATTAAACCTGGCGGTGTAATACCAATAAAAGCAGTAACGAAACCCAAAAGCAAAGATATAATTAGATTCATAGGCAATAAGTCAGTAGTAAAAAAGCAAGACTATTCAAGTTTTAAATACGAGACTATTCTTTAATTTTGAATCTAATATACGTAATTGCTTTATTAATTTCCAAATATTGTTTTTCGTAAAAAGTTTGAAAAGCAGTCACTTCCTCCGGACTTCCTTCATTTACATACACATTATGATTTGCATACAAAACTTCATGACCTTCCCCATGTAGCAATCCCAGCGTATATCCGTGCATGAACTCACTATCGGTTTTTAAGTTTACGACTCCGTCTTTTTTGAGGATTTTTTTATACAACTGTAAAAACTCCGAATTTGTCATTCTGTGTTTTGTGCGTTTGTATTTTATTTGTGGATCTGGAAAAGTAATCCAAATTTCGTCCACTTCCTTTTCAGCAAAAATATGATTGATTAACTCAATTTGAGTTCTAATAAAAGCCACATTATGAAGCCCTGTATCAACAGCAGTTTTGGCACCACGCCAGAAACGGGCTCCTTTGATATCAATACCTATAAAATTTTTATTTGGGTATCTTTCGGCAAGACCTACTGAATATTCTCCTTTTCCACAGCCTAATTCCAGTACCAATGGATTTTCATTTTTGAAGAACTCTGAGTTCCATTTTCCTTTAAGCGGAAATAAATCCCCTACTACTTCTTCTCTTGTTGGTTGAAAAACGTTGTTGAATGTTTCGTTTTCCTTGAACCTTTTTAATTTATTTTTACTTCCCACTTTTTCAGAATATTTCGGCAAAATTAAGGAAATATATAAGACCGAATGGTTTGCTGAAGAAAAAATGAAGAAAATCATTTCAAGAGCCTTTGCTATTGCAAAAGTATTTGTGTTTTGAATCATTTTTATGAAACGATTTCTAATTCTTGTATTAATTGAACCCGCCAGATCCTTTGAACACAAACTCGATTGTCATTCGTTTTTTACCAAGAAAATATTTCATTATCTTTATATAAATAATTACGCTATGAGAAACTTTGTAGTATCGTTTGTAATTATATTTTTCGGCTTTACGCTTACCATCGTTTACCGCAATAACAAAGAAAACGAAATGGTAAAAGCGATTGCGATTGCCTTATCCCTACAAAAACCATCGGAAGCTAAATCTGTAATTCTCATCAACAGCGCTATTATAGCGGATTTTTTCAAGAAATATCCTGATTTAAAAAAATACAAATCAGATGTTAGTGCTTTGTACAAAAAACGAAACTATAAATCTATTTGGTATGATCGCAAAGGAGTCATTGAGTTTGCTAATTTGTTATATTCGAAAGTAAATCTGCTTGATGAAGAAGGTATAGCATCCAATTTAGCCTACAAAGATAAGATTGACGGGATTTTCAACGAAAAACGTACAGACGACCTATCTCCTGTCGATACGGAATTATTATTATCCTCTCTTTATGTTTTCTATGCCAAAAAGGTATTCCAAGGTATTGACACTAAAAAAATCAGGGAAATAGGATGGTTTTTACCCCGAAAAAATCTCTCGTATGAAAGCTTATTGGATTCACTCTTAGTCGATCTTCAATTGCTGAATAAAAACGAAAAACAACTATTTGGACAATATTATAAACTACGTGAAGCTTTAAAAAAATACCGTCAAATAGAAAAAAATGGAGATTGGAACCCCATAACAACTGATTTCTTGCCAAAAGAATACAACCTTGGTGACAGCTCAAAAACCATTGGTCAAATCAGGCAACGTTTGGCGGTTACCGGAGATTTAAAACAGGATTCCAAAAGCAATTTGTACGACAAAGGATTAATGGAGGGTGTATTGAATTACAAAAAAAGAAACAGCATGAAAATGGATTATTCAATAACTTCCATGCTTATTCAGCGTATGAACACCCCAATTGAAAAATACATCAAAGCCATTATCGTTAACATGGAACGCTGTAGATGGATTGCTCCAGAAATGATTAAAGCAGATGAATATATCATTATAAACATTCCATCCTTCAAACTGATTTTTAAAAGAAATCGTAAAAAAGAATTAGAGTCAGATGTATTTGTAGGCGAAACCATGAACGAAACAGTTATTATTAGCAGCAATGTGACACAAATAGTATTCAGCCCGTACTGGAACGTTCCCAACAGCATCATAGAAAATGAGTTGGTTCCTGCGATGTCTCGTGAAAAAAATTATCTGGAAGCCCATAATATGGAATGGAATAACGGCAAAATTAGGCAGAAACCAGGAGAAAAAAACGCGTTGGGACTAGTGAAGTTTATTTTTCCGAATGCAAATGATATCTACCTACACGATACTCCTTCTAAAAGCTTATTTGAATCGGAATATCGAGCCTACAGTCACGGCTGTATCAATATGAGCAAAGCCAAAGAACTGGCTTTATTGCTTTTAAAAGATGACCCTGACTGGCCTATAGAACGCATTAATGACGCCATGAAAGGGGAAAAGGAAACCATTTGTATCCTGAAAAAGAAAATCCCTATCCATATAGGCTATTTCACAACTTGGGTAAACGATTCCGGTGAAATTAGTTTCTATAATGATGTGTACGAAAGAGACGACCGCTTAGCAGAATTGCTATTTTCGGATGATTCCAAATAAATGATTCCATACAAAACACCAGTCTATTCTTCGTCAATAACCAGATCTGAACACTCAATTGGATAAAGTGTTTCGTCGTGCTGTGAAAGGTCCAATCCCATAATCTCAGATTCTTCAGTAACGCGCATCGGAATAATTCTATTGGTTATTTTGAATAAAATATAAGCACCAAAAAAAGTATAAATAGAAACAAGAACTAATGCCATCATGTGATGTCCAAAAACGTTCCATCCGCCATGAAGTAAACTGGCATCTTTACCATGCGCAAAAATTGCCGTTAGAATCATTCCCATAATTCCACCAACACCATGACAAGCAAAAACATCTAAGGTATCATCAATCCCTTCTAAAAATTTAGCATTGACAACCCAATTTGAAACAAGGGCTGCTATAAAACCAAAAAACATACTTTCAGGAACGGATACATACCCTGCTGCCGGAGTGATTGAAACCAGTCCTACTACAGCACCGATACAAGCTCCAAGTGCCGAAACTTTTCTGCCATTTATACGATCGAAGAAAATCCAAGTCAACATAGCTGCTGCCGATGCGGTTGTTGTGGTAGCAAAAGCCATCGCTGCAACGCCATTGGCTTCCAAAGAAGAACCTGCATTAAAACCAATCCAACCAAACCAAAGCATTCCAGTCCCTAATAAAACAAAAGGGATATTAGTAGGTACGTGACGGCTATTTTTTCTTTTTCCCAAAACAATAACTCCTGCCAACGCGGCAAACCCGGCACTCATGTGTACCACCGTTCCACCTGCAAAATCTTTAACCCCAAAGTAGGAACCTAAAATTCCCGTAGGATACCAAACAGCATGGCATAAGGGCGCATATATGAACAACGTAAACAAACAAATAAAAAGTAAATAGGAAATAAAACGAACGCGTTCCGCAAAAGATCCCGTGATAATCGCTGGCGCAATCACGGCAAATTTCATTTGGAACAAAGCATACAGCATAAACGGAACGGTACTCGCTATCTTTTTATGTGGCAACATCCCAACATAATCCATAAACGCAAAAGTTCCAGGATTGCCCACAAAACTATAAAAACCGGAACCTATATGAATTCCCATGGGTTCGCCAAAAGCCAAACTAAAACCTACAACTACCCATAATAATGTTACGACACCCAAACAAATAAAACTTTGTAACATGGTTGAGATTACATTTTTCTTTCCTACCATTCCACCGTAGAAGAAAGACAAGCCTGGCGTCATAATTAACACCAAACAACAAGAAGTCAACATCCAGGCAACATCCGCAGGAATGATGTGATCTGTAGTTGCAAATTGTGAAAGAACAGGACTAGTTCCTGACACCGCTGGCCATAATACACCAGTGATACAAACCATACTTATAATGACAAAGGATATGATCCAGCGTTTCTCTATTTTCATTTTCTTTACTTAACCCCGATTTATTAGGGGGCAAAGTTAAAAAAAAATTGATTTCGAGTCATAAAACAATTTAAAATAGGGGTCAACAAAACAATTATCGTCGAATTAGCAATTTTAAAGGCATTTTTTTAAATTTATTCAATTTAGCACCTATGATTTCAGGTGTTTATTGAGGAATAAATTATAATGAATTTTTCATCCAAATTAAAAATGGAATATAAGTACTACTTATTTTGCAGGTTTTTTAGCAGCGTGTCTTCAATGGATGCTTTTATTTTGACAACCTCAGTAACATTATCGTTAGGAATAGTCATTGACAAAACATAGTGTTTTATTTTCCAATCCTTGCCTATTTTTACAAGTACTCCCGAGCCCCGACAAATCTTCATTTGCGTATGCAACAACTCATCAAACCAAGACGTTTTTCCCGTTTTATCAAAATAAATGTGGCGTTCCAATGCGGTAAAATTCCAAGTTTTGCCTTTGTCAAACAAAGGTTTTGCCCAAACTTTGAAAGCTGTTTTATTCCAATTTTCCGTGGCATCCGTGCCAATGAAAATAGCATCTTCCGTCATGACATTAAAATACGCATTATAGTTCGCTTCAGCGGCAGCTTTATGCCAAGCATCAAGTGTAGTATTAATGCTTTCTTTCTCGTTTTCAGCGTCTTGATCCTTTGGAATAAAAGCTGAAAACAGCAAAATACTTAAAGAAAACAGGATTATTTTTTTCATAATTTTTGGATTTACATAAATTTATTTGGCGTAAAATATCGATTTAAAAATCAAACTAATAACATAAAACATTGACATACAAAATGTTAATTATTAATTTTATTTGATTGCTACCCTAAAAGTAAAGATAGAATTTAAAGCTTAAAAAACAGCCTCTTTCAGAACAGGTATTACACTACTCGATTTGGCGTATTTTTGTAATGCCTTCAAATGAATTATTATGTATTAAAGTTCAACTTATGAGAAAGTTACTATTCCCAATTATAGTTATTATTTTTACAATAATATTGACCACCGTTTCCTGTAAAAAGAAAAGCGAAAATATCCCTGCAGGAAATAAGGAAAACATAAGCAGTCCTGAAGACATGGCTTTTGACAGCACTCATGTCGAAACGTTTTTCGGGAAGCATCCAAAACTGGAAAAATACAAACCTGAAGTAGAATCGTTATATCGCAAACACCAATTTCATTATGTATGGTTTGATAAAAACGGAATCAATGAATTTGGAAATTTGCTACACAACAAAATCAATAATCTGGCACAAGAAGGCGTTCAGACTGTTATTCCCTACAAAGAAAAATTAGACGAAATTTACGATGATGCTGATGATAATCAAAAACCAAACATTGATATCGAACTGTTAAACTCGGCATTATACTTTTTTTATGCTGACAAAGTATATCATGGTTTGGATGCTAAAAAAACAAATGATATTGGATGGTATTTGCCTCGAAAAAAACAATCTTATGTCAGTTATTTAGATTCACTGCTCATCAATCCTTCCTTAATCAACAAAGACGAAAAAGGGGTGTTAGGCCAATATTACTTACTGAAAGACGTCTTGCAAAAATACCTTCAAATAGAAAAAAAAGGCGGTTGGAAAGCCATAACTGTTGACCCAGACGTGAAGTCCTACAAACCTGGAGACAGTGCAGCTGCAATTGCTCAAATCAGACAACGGTTATTCGTCACTGGCGATATTACCTCTGATTCAAAGAGCGCTGTATATGATAGCGCATTGGCTACAGGAATTTTGAAATACAAAAAGAGAAGTGGCAATACGCTCAACAAAACTATTTTGCCGGAACACATCAAAGACATGAATGTGACTGTAGCCGAACGTATCAAAACCATAACGGTCAATATGGAACGCTGTCGTTGGATTTCAAACGACATTACCAAAACCAAAGAATTAATTGTCATCAATATTCCCGCTTATGAATTAACATTTCTTAGAGATGGAAAATCAGTATTAAAGTCTAAAGTCGTAGTGGGAAAAGCCTTGAATAAAACAGTTATTTTTAGTGCTCCAATGAAATATATCGTGTTTAGACCGTATTGGAATGTCCCAACGAGTATTTTAAAGAAAGAAATCCTTCCGGCAATCGAGAAGAATCCAAATTATTTGGCGGAACACGATATGGAGTGGAAAGACGATTACGTAAGACAAAAACCGGGACCTGAAAATTCATTGGGACTAGTGAAATTTTTATTCCCTAATTCGAATGCTATTTATTTGCACGATACCCCATCAAAGGATTTATTCAACAAAGAAAACAGAGCCTTTAGTCACGGATGTATTCGTGTGGCAAAACCAAAAGAGCTTGCAGCTATGATTATGAAAAATGACAAAAACTGGGATCTTGAAAAAATAGAAACGGCGATGAACAGCGGAGAAGAATATTGGTACACTCTCAAAAATAAAATTCCAGTTTACATTGGGTATTTTACCGCTTGGGTAGATACTGACGGAGTGGTTCATTTCTATGAAGATGTTTATGACCGGGACGAAACATTAGCGCGATTGCTATACAACAGATAAATTTTGTTGGTTTCCTAAAAAAGCATAAAAGTCAGAATCAAATTTGAGACTGAATCTAGGACTGATTATTAATTTCGTTTTACCTTTATCCTATTCTTTTAATTTATCATTTTTCTCTTTTAAAACTTTTGCGTTTTGCGAGCTAACGGTTTTTTACCCGTTTGTTCTTCAATTTATTTTCTCGTATCGCCCGCAATTTTAGCACCTTTTAGGGCTATTCTTTTATTGTCTGCAAAAGTTTTAGGATTGTTTTCTTTGCTTATTTCTGTCGTAGTTGCTTCAGCCAACATATTTAAGACCAACTCTAAATTGGTCATATTATCTCTTAGGTTTTCTTTTTTCAACCCTTTTAGATTCTTGTATTATTTTACCGTATTCCCACTCCAAGCCTGAGTAATTATATCGGTAAGCGATCCAAATTCCTGCCCTATTTTAACGCCCCTATTTTCCCATTCATCGGTGAGTTCTTTTCTAACTTCTATGCTTTTTAACCGCTGATTAATCCAAGCCGTACTGTACCCTAAATTCAAATAATTTTCCATAGCACGATCAATTGCCTTTTCAAGATCTTGACTTTCCTCTATTCTTTCATAGCCATTTTTGGCTAACCATTGTTTAAAAGACTCTGCTTTTGGTGATGGAATCGATTGAATCAAACGGAATAGTTGCTCGGTATTAGCCACATCTGTTAAACGCATCTTACCATCAGGAGCTACCATTTTCAAACCGTTACAATTTGTAACGGTTTCATTTCCTTCAGCCAAAAGGCGCTTTTTTAAAACTCGCCAATAAACTTGTGGATTATTACTATCTGTTAAAGCGGCAATAATATCTACAATCGAAAAAAACCATTTCTCTTGTTCGTTATCCCAAGAGGAACGTATTTTTTGACTTTCAAATAATTTTATGTTTTCCATTGTTTTGCTTTATATAAATTCAACACTAATGAGTTGCAAAGTTTTAAGTTCTGTTTGAACCCTTAAATTAAATGTACTAATTTACTGCTAAAACAACAAACAACCATTATCGCAATTCTAAAGAATCTTAACCAAAAAAAATGACACTTTCTTATTTAAAAGATTGTGTCATTTTTTTTCTTATTGCTATTTGCCTAAAGGCAACTATTTAATACGTTTTCTGTTTTTCGAAAGTTGTATCCAACACTTTTTTAATTTTATCCAATGCCCCGTGAAATGCTTTCTCCATAGTATCCGCATGGTGCGTAACCGCCATAGGCTGCATGTTTATTGGTCGTGCCTCAATAAGACATCGCTTGTCATTGATTCCGGATTTATCACTGTTTTCGTCTCCAAGATGCACTTCTAAACGGGTAACTTTTTCTTCAAAACGCGTTAACGCTTTTTCTAGTTCCTCTGAAATATACGCTTTCAAACGGGCGTGTCCTTCTACATTGTTGTCAGTGTTGATTTGTATTGTCATAGTATTATTTATTTAATGTTGTCTTTCAAATTTACCGATCCCTTTATGAAAAACCGAGTCCATTAGTAAAACATTGTGATAATAAAAAAAACAAGAAGGGAATATAAGGAAAGAATTGAATCATAGTTTATAATTTACAACCTAGCTTTTTTATTTCGTTCGAAATAATTTAAAACTGGATTTCAGCCACAAGGTTTTCCATGTTTTTTCTAATCTCCACCTTTTGCCAGGCCATTCACTTTTACGGTTTATCTTTAGATTTAAAATCTTTTTCCTATATTTCTCCTCCCATTCAATTCCTTTTATGAACAGAGACACGAGTATTGATTTTCTAAACCAACACAACACAATATGGGATGTAATCATCATTGGCGGTGGTGCCACGGGATTGGGCATTGCATTAGACGCCGTGTTGAGAGGGTACAAAACGCTATTGCTGGAACAGTCCGATTTCACCAAAGGGACTTCCAGCCGAAGTACGAAACTAGTCCATGGAGGCGTGCGGTATTTAGCCAAAGGCAATATCCGATTAGTATTTGAAGCGTTGCACGAACGGGGATTGCTCTTTAAAAACGCCCCGCATCTCACCCAAAATCAATCTTTTATAATCCCTTCTTTCAGTATTTTTGGAGGCTATTTTTATACTTTAGGTTTAAAAATCTATGATTTGATGGCTGGCAGATTGAGTCTGGGCAATTCGGCTTTTATCAATGCGCAGCAGGTTCAGGAATACTTACCCAGAATTAAGTCAAAGCACCTTAAAAACGGAACACTATACCACGACGGACAATTTGACGATGCCCGTTTCGGGATAAACCTGGCACAAACCAGTGTCGAAAACGGAGCCCATCTGCTCAATTACATGCCAGTAACCGGTTTAGGAAAAAATAAAAATGGAAAAATAAATCAAGTACAGGCCACCGATTTAGAAACAGGAAAACTTTATTCCCTAAAAACCAAAACGGTAATCAATGCCACGGGCGTTTTTGCCGATGCCATTCTTGGCATGGATGACGTAAAAAAGAAGCCCATTATAATGGCCAGTCAAGGGACGCATCTCGTTTTAGACCGATCTTTTCTCCCTACCCATTATGCCCTGATAATTCCTAAAACCAGTGATGGAAGGGTATTGTTTGCTATTCCGTGGTACAATAAAGTAGTCGTAGGAACAACAGACACCGTCATAGACCTGGAAAGTCTGGAACCTCGGGCACTAAAAACAGAAGTCGATTTTATAGTAAGCACCCTCAACCAATATCTTGTTAAAACCGTGACCCGAGCCGATGTCTTATCCGTGTTCAGTGGCTTGCGCCCTTTGGCCAGACCGCAAAAAAAGCATCAAAAAACCAAAGAAATTTCAAGAAGTCATAAAATAATTGTGTCCAAAAGCGGCTTAGTCTCCATCATAGGCGGCAAATGGACCACCTACAGACGCATGGCCGAAGACACGCTGGACCGCGTTATCAAAAAAGGAAACTTAAAACCAAGCAAATGCAGCACCAAAGATTTTAAAATACATGGTTACACCTTAAACCAAGACCTTACAGATCCGCTGCATCAGTATGGATCGGATGCGGAGGGAATACGGGAATTAGCGCTCGAAAATCCAAAATGGGTCGAAAAACTACATCACGATTATCCTTTTATAAAAGCCGAAGTCATCTGGGCGGTACGCCATGAAATGGCCCGTAAAGTCGAGGATGTACTCGCACGAAGACTCCGAATTCTATTTCTAGATGCCAGAGCAGCCCTGCAAATGGCTCCCGAAACCGCACAACTCCTCGCCACCGAAAGAGAAAAACCTAATTCTTGGGTACAGGAACAAATCAAAGATTTTGAGGTTTTGGCAAAAGGATATTGGTTGGAGTAAAAACAAGATTCATCCAATTTACTTGCATTAGCTGATCCTACAATCCCTCTCTTTTTCAATTCTGGATCAAAATTTCTAAAATTTTCGGTTTTCATCTTTACTGAATTTGGGCTTTTATGTCCTCATTATTATTTAGTTTTCAACTTGATTTGATTGTTCCAAAAAACGCCGTTAAGTGTTTGATATTGGTAGAAACCAAGAATGCCCCAACCATCATAGTCCCATAGGAACGGAACATATAATCCCTACGGGATATTATTGTGTGGATAAAACAATTTCCTACCAACATCAAATCCCATACGGGATAAAAATGTTCATGAATTGAATTCTGTTTTTGATTTATTCCACAAAAAAAGGCTACTCTTTCGAATAGCGTTTTTTGAACTTATTGTTGGTTTATATCCGTGATAAGATTGCTTCGTTCCTCGCAATGACAAACTGGAACGGAACGACAAAGAGAGTTTCGGGATTACAAACGAAGTATTTGAATGAAAATCGTCTAGGGAATCCAATGCCCTAGCCCTGATAGCAGTGAAAATCCTTTTTCTAAACGCTGTCAGGGTTTTGAACCCTGACAGCGTTGAAAAAGATTGTAACGGATAGCAGGAAATAGCTTCTGAAAAAAATCCTGAAATGAATTCAGGATAAATCCAGGACAAGCCCTAATCAGCTAACTTTTGCAATTCCGTGATGCCCATATTGTACAACGTAAAGGCCTGAATATCGACATTTTCCTGAATGGTTGCCGCCACGGATTTTCCTGCGCCGTGTCCTGCATTGATATCAATTCTAATTAAAGCTGGATTGGTTCCGGTTTGCTTTTGCTGTAATTCGGCAGCAAATTTAAAACTGTGCGCCGGCACTACTCTATCATCGTGATCGCCTGTGGTGACCATCGTAGCCGGATATTGAATTCCTTTTTTTATGTTGTGTACGGGAGAATAGCCCTTGATATAGGCAAACATTTCCTTGCTGTCCTGCGCGGTTCCGTAATCATACGCCCAACCTGCACCTGAGGTGAAGGTGTGGTAGCGCAACATGTCCATCACGCCTACGGCTGGCAAAGCGACTTTCATCAAGTCCGGACGTTGCGTCATGGCAGCACCTACAAGCAATCCGCCGTTTGACCCACCACGAATAGCAAGAAATTGTGAAGACGTGTAGTTGCCGTCAATCAAATATTCGGCAGCGGCGATGAAATCATCAAAGACATTTTGCTTTTGCATTTTGGTTCCCGCATCGTGCCATTTTTTCCCGTATTCGCCACCGCCACGTAAATTCGGTACCGCAAAAATGCCTCCGTTTTCCATCCAAACGGCATTGGCAATACTGAAACTTGGCGTCAGGCTTATGTTGAATCCTCCGTACCCATACAACATCGTTGGGTTTTTACCGTCCAGTTTCAATCCTTTTTTATGGGTAATTAGCATTGGAATTTTGGTTCCGTCTTTGGAAGTGTAAAACACTTGTTTGGACTCATATTCTTCGCTGTTGAAATCTACTTTTGGTTTTTGATACACCGCAGAAGTTCCTGATTTTGGTTCAAATGAGAAGATAGAACCCGGAGTAATGTAATTTGTGAACGAATAATAGAGTGTTTTTTCTTTTTTCTTTCCGCCAAAACCACCGGCAGTTCCTACGCCCGGCAATTGAATCTCCCGAACCAGTTTTCCGGAATAATCGTATTGTTTCACCACCGAAACGGCATCTTTCATATAATTGGCAAAGAAATAACCGCCGCCAGTTGTTGGTGTCAAAACATTCTCGGTTTCCGGAATGAAATCTTTCCAGTTTTCTGGTTTCGGGTTATTGACATCCACGGTAACGATGCGTTTATTGGGTGCATTCAAGTCGGTTTCAATGAATAACTTCGTGCCTTCGTTGTCAATAATGTTGTTATCGCTCTTGAAATTATCCACAAGGGTCACAATAGGACTGTTGGGTTTTGTCAAGTCTTGGATGTACAATTCGTTTCCATAGGTTGAAGTCGATGCCGTAATTACCAAATAATGGTTGTCCTCTGTAACACCGCCACCTACATAACGTCGTTTTTTATCGGCGCCAAAAATCACTTTATCTTGCTTTTGCGGCGTTCCTAACTTGTGGAAATACAGTTTGTGTTGGTCCGTCTTTGCGGATAATTCGCTTCCTTTCGGTTTGTCATAACTGGAATAGTAGAATCCTTCGTTTCCTCTCCAAGACACACCGCTGAATTTTACATCGACTATCGTGTCTTCAATAATTTTTTGGGTGATGGCATCCATTATAATGACTTTTCTCCAGTCGCTGCCACCTTCTGAAATGGCATACGCCACTTTCGAACCGTCTTTGGAGAAGTCCAGTCCGCCAAGCGAGGTGGTTCCGTCTTTAGAAAAAGTATTGGGATCCAGGAACACCGTTTCGGTCCCTTTGGCATCTTTTCTGTACAACACCGATTGGTTTTGCAAGCCGTTGTTTTTGTAGTAATACGTATAATTCCCCTCGATAAAAGGCGCGCCTATTTTCTCATAATTCCACATCTTTTCCATTCTTGTTTTTAACGCATCGCGAAACGGAATTTGGCCTAAATAACCATAGGTCACTTCATTCTGGGCTTTTACCCAAGCACCCGTTTCAGCAGATTTATCGTCTTCGAGCCAGCGGTACGGATCGGCGACTTTAGTATCGAAATACACATCGACGGTTTCTCCTTTATGGGTAATGGGATATTTTATAGGATTTTTGTTTTGACCAAAAGAGGCCATTGTAGTTGAAACTGCCATTATTAAAAAAGTTTTTTTCATTAAATTCTGATTTAAATCAGTACAAAAATAGACAAATAGTTCCTGTCCCTTATGCAAGGAATTCTTAAAAAAGAGTTAGTCGTGCAAATTCGAACTGAGAACACAATTGAATAATTAAATCATTTCTTATATGAACTTATATCCCTTATATGTTGAAAAACACAAACCATGTAAGAAATATAAGTTCATTTAAGTTAAAGCCAATTATGTCCGCACTGTAGCATAATTCAAAAACAAATCAATTCTTAAATGGACTTATATCCCTTATATGTTGAAAAAAATACAAACCATATAAGAATTATAAGTTACTTTAAGTTTAAACCAAAAAACGCTACTCTTTCGAATAGCATTTTGATTGTTTTTTTGCGGATGCAAATGAATTACAAATTAAAATTCACTCCCAAAACCACGTTTCTCCCTATGTTAGGAATTCCATCGGTTTTCAAGCGGGAAAGGTGCGCGATGTATCTTTTGTCCAATACATTATTCGCGTTCAGGTTGACATCAAAAACGGTTTTTCCTAATTTTACTTTTCCACCAAAACCCAGATTCAGCAAAGAATAGCCATTGGATTTAGTCTCAAAACCACTCACGTTATTTTGATTAAAAGTCGTGGACAGATTCAAAGTGGCGAAACCATCTTCGAGCCAGTTTTTAATATTGAATTCTGTTCTAATCGTGTTATTCCAATTATTAGCAGGAATTAAAGGCAGGAAATCGCCATTTTGTTTCTTGCCGGTTACGGTTTCAAAACTAGTTTCGTAATGCAACCAATCTAAAGGATGCGGGTGAAAATGCAGTCCTATTTCGCCTCCGTACAACTTGGCATTATTCTGAATATAATCAAAAACAGCATTGTTGTCAATCACTGCCCCTGTTGGCGAAGTATAGATATAATTGTTGATGTGGTTGTAAAATCCATTGGCAAAAAACTCAAAATGGCTGTTTTTGTATTCCAAATTCACATCGGTTTGCACGTTTTGTTCCGTTTTCAAATCGCTGTTTCCCACTTCATAACGATTCGTTCCCTCATGAACCCCATTGGAAGTTAATTCGGCTAAGTTTGGTGCTCTAAATCCAGAAGCAAGATTCAATCGCAGCGTCAAATCATCGACCAGATTGGTTTTGTAACCCAAGGAAGCATTAAAACTATCGAATGATTTATCGATGGCTTTAAAATAACCTTCGGAACCTGCAATTCCATGTTCTACCGTGGTAATTTGTCTATTATCGAAACGCAATCCGGCTTGCAACACATTGGTTTTCCACTCATAATTAGCAGTTCCAAAAACACCAAAATCATTGGTGGTCGCATCTGGAATTAAATATTCTTCCCCAAAATTTGTGTTGGTTTGGTGCATGCCCTCTATTCCAAAAATAGATTCCACTTTGCCTATTTTTGGCAAATGGTATTTCGCATCGTAATTGAATGTTTTCAGTTTCATGTGCAAGCCAGCGACATTGCTGTCTACGAACTCGCTTCGGTCATTGGCAACATAACCCAAATCAACATCCAGTTTCGATTTTTGGAAAAAGAAAACATTATTTAAACTCAGCAAATGATTGAAAACGCCTTGTCTTGGAAATCCTGTTTCCTTACTGCTCGTTTGTTCTGCAATGCCATCTTCCGGAATTCCTAAATCCAATTTGTTGTAATTGTAACGCAACACACTTGAGAATTTTGCATTGCTGTAGCCAATTCCTGTTTTGAAATCGGTCTCGTTGTAACGGGTATTGGTCACTCTGTCGCCAGTAGCAATTTTATAATCAGAGTGCGTATTGTAACTTCCGCGAGCTAGGAATTTCCAGTTATCAGTAGACGTTTTCAGTCCCAAAGAGGAATTACTTCCCAGCGTATTCGAGAATAGTTTTTGGCTAAAATTAGCTTTGAAGGTATTGCCATCAGCAAATTTTTCGGGATTAAAATACAAAACACCACCCAAAGCATCCGAACCGTATAACAACGAAGCTGGCCCTTTGATAACCTCAACACTTTCTATTCCCGAGTCGTTTAACCCCAAACCATGCTCGTCGCCAAACTGTTGATTTTCCATGCGAACGCCTTGTGAATATACCAAAACCCGATTGCCGCTCAGTCCACGAATTACGGGTTTTCCAATGGATGTTCCTGTAGAAACCTGCGAAACTCCTGGAATCGTTGCCAATCCCTCGATTAATGTGGCAGTTCCTTTTCGTTGTAATTCTTTCATGGTTTGGTGTTCCACTTTCATGACATTTTGCGATTGTATTTTATTGAAAGCGGTCGAAACAATCACTTCATCCATTTGGAATATCGTTTCTTCAAGGATTACATTCAGTGTATTTTCCTTTTGCAAAGCAGTTATGGTTTTATTTTGCGTCCCAAACCCTACGAATGTAAAAGTCAGTTTTAAGTTTCCATTGGGCAGATTGGTAAAGGTATATTTCCCGTTTTCGTCTGTTGCGGTTCCCTTGTGTAATTCTGATGCATACACCGAAACACCTTTTATGGGTTGGTTTTTCAAATCCGTTACGATTCCCGAAAGGGTATTTTGCGCTTGAAGCATCGCCGAAAACCCCAGGAATAGGGCTATAATAAATTTTTTCATTGAAAATGATGGTATTGTTCCTCTCCCCAACCCTCTCCAAAGGAGAGGGAGCCGAGACCGGAATTATTTAGTAAATAAAATGTAGTTCCAAAATCACTTTGAACAAGTGAAATTGCATTTGAAATGAAACAAATTCAGTTAATACCCTATTTTTGACAAACTAGTCCTAACTGTCAGTTCGAGCGCAGTCGAGAACAATTAGCGCATCTCGACTGCGCTCGATGTGGCAAAAATCCTATTAGACTAATCAATATTAACTAAATTGTATAAAGACAAATGGGTGGTCCGCGATGGGAATATAAACTTCCGGAAAACGAAAGAACCGTTTCCTCAGCTGCAAAGAAATAAGGAATTTCTTTGTAACTGGAGTGTAATTGATAGGAGAAATCTTTTGGTGAAATATAACTGCCGAAAGTAAAATCACATACATAACAATGATCAAAATTGTGGTGTTGATGCGTTATCTCTTTATTAGTAACATTGTATTTATGATGACACTGTTTTTCGGAAAGCTGCTGCTCTAAATGCTCATAGGTATGGAAGGATTGAAACAGTATTGAGAACAATACCGCAATCGCCAAAGAAAGACTTATTATGAGCTTATTCTTTTTCATCCTTGGCAAAGGTAACAAAACATAAAAAAGAAAACTATTTGTTTTAACAAAACTGTAGTGCTTCGTTAAAACAAATGGTTTTCTTTTAAACTAATCTATGAATAAAATTATACCCTTATCATAAATTGCCGTTGGTTTTAACCAACGGGATTTAAAATTCATTATAGATTGGCTTTAGCCAAAATAGCAAGAATTTTGGCTAAAGCCAATGAAATTTAATTTATTCCTTTCCGTTGGTTAAAACCAACGGCTATTGAAAAAATCACAATAAAATGATCCGTTTTTAAACATTACACCAATTTAGCAGCAATCAAATATTCTGCAATTTGTATCGTGTTTGTAGCGGCTCCTTTTCTAAGATTATCAGCAACAATCCACATATTCAAGGTGTTTTCCTGACTTTCGTCACGACGAATTCTACCTACAAAAACATCATCTTTTCCTTGTGCGTAAATTGGCATTGGGTAAGTATAAGTGTCATTGTTATCTTGAACCACAACTCCATCGGTATGATGTAAAATATTTTGTACTTCGCTAATCTCAAAATCATTAGTGAATTCAACATTTACCGCCTCACTGTGTCCACCAACGATGGGCACACGAACAGCTGTAGCCGAAACGGCAATGGAATTATCACTCAATATTTTTTTAGTTTCACGAACTAATTTCATTTCTTCTTTAGTATACCCATTGTCTTCAAAAGAATCACATTGTGGAATTGCATTTCTGTGAATTGGATATTTGTAAGCCATTTCACCTTGAACTCCTGCGTATTCATTTTCTAACTGTTGTACTGCTTTTACACCTGTACCAGTGATGGATTGGTACGTAGAAACAATAACACGTTTGATGTTGTATTTTCTGTGTAATGGAGCCAAAACCAATACCATTTGTATCGTAGAACAGTTTGGATTTGCAATGATTTTATCGGCTGCAGTCAATTCAGAAGCATTGATTTCAGGAACGATTAATTTTTTGGTTGGATCCATTCTCCAAGCCGATGAATTATCAATAACGGTTGTTCCCGCTGCTGCAAATTTTGGAGCCCATTCCAGTGAAGTATCACCTCCTGCAGAAAACAAAGCAATATCCGCTTTCATGTCTACAGCAGTTTGCATACCCACCACTTTATATTTTTTACCTTTATATTCTATTTCTTTCCCCACTGATCTTTCAGAAGCAACCGGGATTAATTCTGTTACAGGGAAATTTCTTTCTGCCAATACTTTTAACATTACTTCGCCAACCATTCCAGTAGCGCCTACAACTGCTATTCTCATAGTATATTTTTATTATTGAGTACTAAATTTGAATGGCAAAAGTAAGTAATATTCAAATTAAAACAAGCGTGTTCACAAAAAATAACAAAATGTTGTAAATATAACAATTCATGATTTTGTATTGTTACAAAAAGAAAAACCGCCTCCATTACGAAGCGGTTTAGTCCTGAAATGGATTCAGGATAAATTAGAATATATTAGTGTAGCGGTATTATTTCTTCAACAAATCTCTAATTTGAGTAAGTAATTCTTCTTGTGTAGGTCCAGCAGGAGCAGCTACAACTTCTTCTTTCTTTCTCGCTTTTTCAGCAGCTCTTAAAATGACAAAAATAAAGAACGCAATAATAACAAAATTAATTATGGCTTGAACTAAATTTCCATAAGTTATGACTGCAGCTTTAGCGGCTTTGGCGGCAGCTAAACTTTCATAACTGTTTCCGTCCAGCGTGATGAATTTTTGTGTAAAATCAATTCCGCCTGTAAGTAAACCTACAATTGGCATAATAACGTCATCTACAGCAGAGCCAACAATTTTACCAAAAGCAGCACCAATAACAACTGCTGTTGCCAAACTCAACACATCACCTTTCATTAAAGAGGCTTTAAAATCACTGAAAAATCCCATAATTAATTCTTTTAGGTTAAAAAATATATTTTGCTAAACGAATTTAATAAAAATTTTAATACAATTAACATCCGTTTACCCAATTAATTATTCTCTATAAAATACCCGTTTTACCCGTTGCGATATGCTCGTAAGAATTTCATACGGTATTGTATTTAATTTTTGGGCTATGTAATTTACGGTTGGGCTTTCGCCAAAAATAATTGCGGCATCTCCTTCTTTACAATCAATTTCGCTAACATCGACCATTAGCATATCCATGCAAATGCTGCCCAGAATAGTTGCTTTTTCATTTTTAATAGTAACAAAACCAACTCCATTTCCCCAACCTCTTGAAATTCCGTCCGCGTAACCAATAGGGATTGTGGCGATTTTTGTTGGTTTCTGCGCCATGAATCGCCTGCCGTATCCCACACTTTCACCGGCAGGAATGGTTCTGATTTGAGAAATCACTGATTTAAGTGTCCCTACATTTTCCAAATATTTCTGCTCTTCATTATCATTTGAAACGCCGTAAAGGCCAATTCCAAGGCGAACCATATCGTATTGCGAATCGGGAAAATTACTAATTCCCGAAGTATTTAAAATATGCCGAATGGGTTTTATGTCTAATTCGGTCATCAATTTTGATGATAATTTTTCAAACAAATCAATTTGCGAATGCGCAAAATCCTGGTGTTCTAAATCATCGCTTGTCGCCATGTGAGACAAAACACTTTTCACTTTAACGGTTTGATTTCCTTTTAAAGTCGCAATCAAATCATCAATGGTATTGTTCTCAAAACCCAAACGGTGCATTCCGGTATCGAGCTTTATATGAATAGGAAAATGTTTTAGTTTCTTTTGTTCGGCAATTTTAAGGAACGCACGCAATCCTTTCAAGCTATAAATTTCGGGTTCTAATTGATGTTGAATAATCGCTGCAAAACTGGTTGTTTCAGGATTCAATACCATAATTGGTAAATTAATCCCGCCATTTTTTAACGAGATTCCTTCATCGGCGAAAGCTACGCCCAAATAATCCACTTTGTGATGCTCCAGTAATTTGGCAATTTCAAGACCTCCGCTTCCATACCCAAAAGCTTTTACCATCACCATTATTTTAGTTTTTGGGTTCAACTTTGATTTAAAGAAATTCAGGTTATGACTAATGGCATTCAGGTTGATTTCAAGAACAGTTTCGTGTGTTTTCTCCTCTAACAAAGCCACGATTTCCTCAAAATGGAACGTGCGCGCTCCTTTAATCAAAATCGTTTCATTGCTAAAATTTAAATCCTCAAAACCGGAAATAAATGCTTCCGTATTTTTGAAAGTAACACAGTTGTTGAATTTATTTTCGAATGATGAGATAATTTCTCCAATCCCAATAACTCTGGTAATTTTATTTGAAACTACTAATTGGGCAACTTTGGAATACAATTCGGCATTGGACAAACCACTTTGAAAAATGTCCGATAATATTAAGGTCTTTTTTTGACGTTTATTTTGACTTTCGAGAAAATCCAACGCTATTTTAAGCGATTGAAAATCAGAACTATAACTGTCATCGATAATGCTGCAATTGTTGATTCCGTTTTTAACTTTCAGACGCATTTCAACAGGATACAACAATTCCATTCGGTTTTGAATCGTCTTTCCGTCATATTTAAAATACAACAAAATCATCAAACACGAAATCGCATTTTCAATCGAGGCTTTATCCTGAAACGGAATTATCAATTCGAATGAGTCTCCTTTGTATTGGTATTGAATGGTTGTACTGTCATTTTTAATTGCTGCATGAAAGACAAAAACATCGGCAGCTTTAGCATCAAAACTCCATGTAAATGCTTTTGTTTTTTTAGAAATACAGGAATCAACAATCTCATTTTTTTGATAAATGATCACTTCTGAATTCTCAAAAAGGCGCATTTTCTCTTTTATTTTTTCTTCTAAATTTGTAAAACCTTCGTCGTGTGCCGAACCAATATTCGTTAAAATTCCAATCGTGGGTTTGATAATGGGCTCCAGTTTTTCCATTTCGGAACCGGTAGAAATCCCGGCTTCAAAAATCCCCAGATTGTGTTGCGCATTGATTGCCAAAACAGACAAAGGAACTCCCACCTGTGAATTGTAGCTTTTGGGGCTTCGAATAATATTATAATCTGGACTTAATAGAAAATTGAGCCATTCTTTTACTATCGTTTTACCGTTACTTCCGGTCAATCCAATAATAGGAAAATGAAAAAGACCGCGATAATATGCCGCCATTTTTTGCAAGGCTTCCAATGTGCTTTTGACAACCAGAAAATTGGCTTTGGTTTTAGAGTCTTCCGGAATATGGGTAACGACGAAGTTTTGAACGCCTTTTTCAATTAAATCTTTAATGTAAATGTGCGCATCATTATTGGTTCCAACCAAAGCAAAAAACAAGGTTTGCGAACCATTTTGCAACGAGCGACTGTCAATAGAAATCGTATCAATTGAAACGGCACTGTTGTCGCCTACAAACTCAGCCTGAATTTGAGGAATAATATTTTGGATTTTTAGACTCATTGTTTTGAAACGCGAATGACGCCGATTTTACTGATTGACACGAATTATTCTATCGAAAGGAAAGCAGCGTAATTTTTGCGTAAACGCAGTAATTAATTGGTTTCTTTCTAAAACTTCCTCAAAAATAACACTTCTTTTCAAAATGAAGACTTTGAAACGCTACAATTTACAGCTATTTCTGCTTAATTAAAACTGGATAAAATTGCATTTTATAGTACGAAATACGTTAAAAACGCCATAAATACCAACCAACTATTTTGTCATTATTGCTATATTTGTTGATATAAATACCATTAGAAATCTTGAAAAAAATCCTTCCAATATTCTCCTACATTTTTCATCCGATATTCATTTCGGTAATGGCAACGATGGTTTACCTTTTTTACAATGCTTCCTTTATTATAAATCAGGAAAAGTTAGTCATTTTTTTACAAATCTTAATTATTACGGTAATCGTTCCTGTCCTGCTGTTTTTTTTACTACGTGCTGCCGGAAAAATTGATTCCATAATGGTTGCCGAAGTCTCACAACGTAAAATACCTCTTCTTCTTCATTCTTTTCTCATTATTATATTGGTTCGAAAAAGCATTACGATAGATAGATATCCCGAGTTGCATTTCTTCTTTTTGGGAGCGTTAATGAGCACTTTGCAAGCCTTAATATTATCGTTTTTTAAGACAAAAGCCAGTTTACACATGATGGGCATTAGTTCCTTAACAGTATTTGTTATTGGAATAAGCATCCATTATCAGGTTCAAAGCACTTTTTTGATTGTCTTTTTAATACTTATGAATGGTCTCGTGGCCTCCTCCCGCTTAGAAATGAAGGCGCATACGACTACTGAACTGATTATTGGGTTTCTCCTAGGAAGTGTATCGCAACTGCTTTTGCTGTATTTATGGCTATAAAATATAGAAAATAATCCCAATATTAAGAGAAGTCATATCGATAGGTTTACCATCAATTTTTGCGGTTTTGAACAGCGAATTCAAACCATAATACGCATATACATTTATTGTATTATAACCCGATGAAATATAAGCACCATATAAAAATTTATTGAAATCTTTATTGCCCGAAACAACTATTTTACTTTGATCATCACTGTAAATAGAACGGTCATAAATTAAATAACTGAATTTAAATCCTCCGTAAATTCTCCAAAATTTATAACTTTCATAGGTTGATGTACGCCATCTGAATTCAAGAGGAACCTCTACTAATAGTTGTGAAAATTTATTCTTGCTAAAGGTTGTTTCGGCATCAATAATCGAATAGACGGGTGTTTCGTCCGTTTTAGAAATGGCAAGATTTTGGTTGTAATTGTTATACGAAAAACCAATTCCGGACGCGATTGCAACAGTTCTATTTTTATTTATAGGCATATCCCTAAGAAAACCAGCCGAAAAGCCAGTGGATAATTTACTTTGAGATAACCCCACAGGTTTATTCAATAACGTATTGTATGTAAATCCAAAATAAAACTGATCTTCTCTGTACAATGAATCAATTTTTACTTTTGGCGCATTTTCTTGTTTCACAATTTCTTGCGAAAAAACAGAAAGAACGGATAAGAAAAGAAAAGAACTCAGAAATAATCGCATATTGCTTTTGGTTTAAAATTACTTAATGATTGTTCCACACCTATTCATAGGTTTCTATTTCTCATTATGACTTTACAAATATAGGATTTTGATACTTTTCTTATGCGTATTGCTCACAAATAAAGCTTATAATAAACTAAACACAGAAAAACTTAAATCAACTTATATTTCTCTTATATGTTGAGAAACAGAAACCCTGTAATAAACATAAGTTTATTTAAAAAATTGTATCGCAATTCAAATCTGATCCATCAAAAACCAATTAATTAACATATTGGTTTAAGCTAGTTTAAATATTTCTCGAATAAATTGCTTGTTAAAAAATTAAAACCAATATTTTTACTAGAAAAAAATTTCAAACGCTTTTGCAAAAGCATTTTCAAATTATACTTAAAACAAAAAAGTCATGCAAATTGGAATTATAGGATTAGGAAAAATGGGCTTCAACCTTGCCCTTAATTTACAGCGAAATGGTTACAAAGTAGTAGCCCAAGATGTAAACACAGACTTTGTAACAAAAATTGGTCAGGAAGGAATCACAAAGGCACTTTCAGTTGAAGAATTATGCAATAAATTAATCGACAGAAAAGTGATTTGGTTAATGGTTCCTGCTGGCGAAATTGTAGACGGAGTTATCACTTCCCTAATTCCTTTTTTAGAAAAAAATGACATTATCATTGACGGAGGAAACTCTAACTATAAAGATTCGAAACGCCGTTATTCCCAACTGAAGGAACTTGGCATTGACTTTTTAGATTGTGGAACTTCAGGTGGAACTTCAGGAGCTTTGAATGGTGCTTGTACGATGATTGGCGGAGATGCTCCAGTATTTGAATATGTTGCGCAAGTTTTCAAGGATATTTCTGTTGAAAATGGTCATTTATATACGGGTGCAGCCGGAAGCGGACATTTTACTAAAATGGTTCACAACGGCATCGAATACGGAATGATGCAATCCATCGCTGAAGGTTTTGAAGTTTTTGAACACTCCGAATTTGATATTGATTTCGAAAAAACAGCTAAACTATTCAATCATGGTTCCGTGGTTCGCAGTTGGCTAATGGAATTGACAGAAAATGCTTTTTCGAAAGACCCTAAATTAGATGGTATTAAAGGAATTATGCATTCTTCGGGTGAAGGAAAATGGACATTGGAAACAGCCTTGGATTTAGGCGTTCCAACTCCGGTTATTGCCCTTTCCATCATGATGCGCTACCGTTCCCAAATGCAGGATACTTTCTCCGGAAAAGTAGTAGCCGCACTTCGCAATGAATTTGGCGGTCATGCAGTCGAAAAAAATGAGTAATAGAAAATTTTACTGCATTTAAAAGTTCAAAAAACAGTCTCGACCGCACTCGATTTAACACGCATTTATCTGATCCCTAATTTATCACATTCCAGTCTATGTCCATATTAATTTTAATTGCAAGTATTCTTTTATTGCTTGTTTTGATATCCGCAATAAAACTGAATGCTTTCATTTCATTGATTATTGCTTCTCTTTTTGTGGGAATTGCTAAGGGCATGGGCTTTCCTGATATCATTAACTCTCTTCAGCAAGGAATCGGGAGCACATTAGGCTCTTTGATTTTGATTATCGCTTTAGGAGTTATCTTGGGAAATATCCTTTCGGATAGTGGCGCGGCGCAACGAATAAGTGCTGTAATGATTCAGTCTTTTGGCATTAAACACATCAAATGGGCGATGATGCTTACAGGGTTTGCGGTAGGAATTTCGATGTTTTACAATGCCGGTTTTGTGATTTTGATTCCAATGGTTTTCGCTGTCGCAAAAAGTACTAAGCAACCCATTATTTATCTTGGAATTGCGATGGCCTCGGCACTTTCTGTAACACACGGTTTTTTGCCACCTCATCCTGGACCAACTGCCATTGCCGTGATTTTTAAAGCAGATATTGGAAAAACATTACTTTACGGATTAGTGATTGCTATTCCCACTTTAGTGATTGCTGGAATTGTTTTTCCAGAATTCATTAAAAAAATTATCGCCATTCCGCCCAAGGGATTATTCGAAAGCAAAACATTCGACGAAAACGAAATGCCATCTTTCGGTATCAGTTTTTTGACTGCGCTAATTCCTGTCATTTTAATGGCATTGGCAACAACAAGCGAATTAACCTTGCCCGAAACATCTTCCTTACGTCATATCATTGGATTCATTGGAAATCCCACCACTTCAATGCTTATTGCGGTATTGTTTGCAATTGTATTTTTAGGTATCAATCGTGGTCGAAAGATGCAGGACCTTATGGATAAATCCAGTTCGGCACTGAGTTCTGCTACCATGATTATTATGATTATTGCAGCAGGTGGTGCTTTCAAACAAGTATTAATCGACAGTGGCATCGGCACTGATTTAGCTGCATCTTTCGAACAATCAACACTTTCTCCTTTACTTTTAGGTTGGTTAATCGCAACGATTATTCGCATCGCATTGGGTTCAGCAACCGTAGCAGGATTAACCGCGGCAGGAATTGTACAACCTTTGGTGGTTAGTTCCGGAATCAGTCCGGAATTGATGGTATTATCTATAGGTGCCGGAAGTTTAATGTGTTCCCATGTGAATGATACGGGTTTCTGGATGTTTAAAGAATATTTCGGAATCAGTATTTCGGATACGTTTAAAACATGGACCGTCATGGAAACCATAATCGGGGTTATGGGATTAGCAGGTGTATTGTTACTGAATTTATTTGTGGTATAAAAAATAATTAAACCATGTAAGAAATATAAGAACATATAAATTAGGTTCTTTTTTGGGACGCAAGACAAATTCCTTGATTCCAAAATATTTATGACTATACTATTTCATTTTTTGCCTTATATGCCCTTATATTTCTCCTATGTTTAAAAAATTTAGCCTGTTTTTTTTAAAAAATTCGTTTTAAAATGTCTGTAAATAATACAATTGAATTTATCTAAAATAAAAATGGAGGAGTTTTACATAGGAATAGACATTGGTACCACGGCAACCAAAGCGGTGTGTTTTGACAAGACAGGGAAAGTGATTCGTCAATTTACCCAGTCCTACCCTATGTATCACCCAAAGCCTGATTGGAGTATACAAAAACCCAATAAAATCTTAACAGCTGTTTTAGAATGCATTGCGGAAATTACAAAAGAAATTCAGCCTGAATTTATCAGTTTTAGTTCGGCTATGCAAAGTGTAATGGCAATAGATGAAACCGGGAAACCGCTCACCGATGCCATTCTATGGGCAGACAATAGAGCGCATTCACTAGCCCAGGCATTAAAAGAATCAGAGCAAGGACTCCTTTTTTATCAAAAAACGGGCATTCCTATTCATACGTTTACTCCCATGACTAAAATTGCTTGGTTGAAAGAAAATAATGCAACACACTTTTCTAAAGCGCATAAATTTATTAGCCTCAAAGAATACATTTGGCATCATCTTACAGGCGAATATGTAATTGATTCCTCCATGGCTTCGGGCACTGGGCTAATGAATATTCATACGATACAATGGGAATCGGAAATTCTTGAATTTTTAAAAATAGAAGAATCCCAACTTTCTACTATTGTTAGTACTACACATCAAAGCAAAGGACTATCAGATAGTTTCCATTATATTCTTGGTGGTGGTGACGGAGTATTGGCAAATTTAGGAACCGAAGCAATGGAAACTGGACGCATGGCGTTATCCATTGGAACCAGCGGCGCAGTGCGGTTGCCAATTGACAAACCTTATATTGATTCCCAAATGCGAACGCAATGTTATCATTTGATGGACAATCAATACTTAAAATTAGGAGCGGTTAATAATGGTGCAATTGTTTTGCAATGGCTGAAAGAGTCCATCTTAAAAACGAACGAATCTTTTGAAGAATTATTCGAGCAGGCCGAAACAATACCTGCGGGGTCCGAAGGCTTGCTTTTTGTCCCTTATTTATTGGGCGAAAGAGCTCCTATCTGGGATGCTTCCGCTCAGGGTACACTTTTGGGAATCCGAATCATCCATACCAAAGCTCATTTGATTCGAGCTACACTCGAAGGCATTTTATTTGGATTGTTGAGCATTACTGAAGTCTTACTTCCTGATCCAGAAAAAAGACATGAAACCACTATCATGGCCAGCGGTGGCTTTGGAAAAAGCGAACTTTGGCTGCAAATGGTCGCTGATATTTTTCAAATGAAAGTAGTCGTCGCCGAAACAATCGAAGCTTCTGCTTGGGGAGCTGTTTTAATTGGGTTTAAAGCTACTGGGATTCCTATTTCAAATCATACCAGAATTGAAAAAACCTTTTTACCAAATAAAGATCACAAAGAAATCTACGAACAGGGTTTTGAGAAATTCAAACGGGTTTATCCTTTGTTGAAAGATATTTAAAACGGACTTTTTAAATTAATCTAATATCTGCTATAAAAAAGGTTTGTCACGCTATAAAACAAAAAATGCTTCCCCTTCAGGAAGCATTAATTTCATTGCAGAGAGGATGGGATTCGAACCCACGATGCAGTTACCCACATACTAGCTTTCCAGGCTAGCTCCTTCAGCCACTCGGACACCTCTCTATTTTTATTCAAGGTTGCAAAGAACACAAAAAAAACTGACTTAGAAAAGTAAAATCTGAATATTATACCATTTCCCCCCGTAAAGGTGTTTCAAAGATAGTTTTGAAGTCTTTTGGTGCAATTTTTTGGTTCAATAAGTACATTAATTTTGTGATTGCTGCTTCGGTAGTGATGTCTTTACCTGAAATCACACCTATTTTTTTCATTCCTGTGCTAGTTTCATAATGCCCCATACTGACACTTCCTCCGGAACATTGGGTAACATTAATGATGTACAATCCGTTTTCAATCGCTTTACTCAAAAGAGCTATAAACCATTCTTCGGTTGGAGCATTTCCAGATCCATAGGTTTCTAAAACAATTCCTTTAAGATTTTGAATATTAAAAATCGCCGAAAGAACTGTTTCGTTTATTCCAGGAAACATTTTTATGATGACCACATTATTATCTAAATTCTTATGGACCTTTAATTTTCTAACTCTTGGTATTGGTAAAAACAACTCAGGATTCATATTTAAATGAACACCAGATTCTACCAAAGCAGGATAATTTGGGGATGTAAATGCTTTGAAATGTTCTGCATTTATTTTTGTCGTTCTGTTACCACGATATAATTTGTACTCAAAATAAAGACAAACTTCTCTTATAACCGATTTTCCATTTTCACGTAAAGACGCGATTTGGATAGCCGTAATTAGATTCTCTTTGGCATCGGTACGTAAATCTCCAATAGGCAACTGCGATCCGGTAAAAATCACAGGTTTTGATAAATTTTCGAGCATGAAACTCAATGCCGATGTGGAATAAGACATGGTATCTGAACCATGAAGGACCACAAATCCATCAAATTCAGCATAATTCCCTTCAATAATCGAAGCAATTTTAGCCCATTCTTGAGGATTCATATTAGAGGAATCGATAGGATTTTCGAAAGAAATAGTCTCTATCTCACAGTCTAATTGTTTCAATTCGGGAATGCGCTGTAATAATTTACTAAAATTAAAAGCCTTAAGCGCACCCGTTTCAAAATCTTTCCTCATACCAATGGTTCCACCAGTATAAATTAGAAGTATTTTGGCTTTAGATAACATTATGGTATTTTGATTTATTAACTACAGGATTAGAGTACATAGCTAAAAATCCTTGTAATGCAACGGGATTAGTTTCGTCAATACGCATCTCTAACCTACGTTCAAAAAGTGATTTCTCATTTTCTGTATAAAGATGGGAATGGGTATTGATTTTATTAACAATATCATACGCGATATAATTGGTCGGCCATAGCTTATAATTGGATAGTATAGAATCATCTATAACTTGTGCCAATGCCAGTATTTGCTTGTTACAATTGTCATTTTCAGCAACGATTGTATCTATTTCAGTGTCTAAAACTTTCCCTATATGGATATGAATTCTTTTCTTCTGTCCCAAAGCGCCACTGAGAATCGTCATGAAGTCTTCATTTTTTTCTTTGATGTAAACTTCATTATTGGCTTCAGCCATTAATTGAGGCATTTTCAAAGCATCAGTTGGATCGTATTCATACGAAATAGAAACTGGGACGATTTTAATTTTTTTGAAATAATCCATCAAATTCTTTTCATCTGAAGCCATTCCCAGCATTTTTAAAACCCCTGGGTTTGTAGTGTCATTTCCATCTTTAGTCCTTCCTTCGCGTTGTGCAATCCAAACCGAACGGTTTTCATGAAGCAACAAGTGACCTATATATTCTGACAATAACTTTGAACTCTGCAACATTTCTCTTGGCGTTAAGCCTCGTTGTACAAGAAAATTACGGTTCAGTTTTGCTAATGTCTTCAAAAAAGATTTTTTGACCAAATTATCTCCAATTGCTGAAGCAGTCATCACTAATCCGTGCTCAAACAAAGCAGCATTCAATAAAGTGGTATCTAAAAGAATATCACGATGATTTGAAATAAATAGGTAAGAGGTATTAGGTTCTAAATTTTCGAAGCCAGAAGTAGTTAATCCTTCGGAACTTTTTTCTAGTACTTTCTGAACGGATTGGTAAATAAAATTACATTGAAAATCACGAATAGAATGCGTTTTTCGGAATTGTTCTTTCCAAACTTCGTCAGCAACATCCGGAAAAGAAAAATTCATTAATGCCTTCATCATAGGGTGATGAATCACATTTTGAAGAGCCTCGTTTATTTCGGAGTCGTAAAATGGCCGAATAGCGTCAAATTTCTGCATTGTTAGTTTTCTATGTTTGTGTGGGCAAATGAACAAAAAAAAAGTTAAAATAAAATAAATTTGTTTTAAATCCCAAAAATTGCTTTAGAATTTTCAGTTGTTGTGGCGGCAATTTCATTTGGCGTCAGACCATAAATTTCGGATAACTTGTTTACAACATTTACCAGATAGCTGCTTTCATTCCTTTTTCCTCTATAAGGAATGGGTGCTAAATAAGGTGAATCTGTCTCTAAAACGATGTTTTTCAAGTCTATTTGATTTAGGAATTGGTCGATTTTACCGTTTTTAAAAGTCACAACACCGCCTATTCCAAGTTTCATATTATACGAAATTACTCGTAATGCCTGCTCGTAAGTCCCAGAAAAACAATGAAAAATCCCAAACAAATCATAAGAATTTTCTTCCTCTAGAATTTCGAATATCTCTTCAAAAGCTTCGCGACAATGAATCACTATAGGTAATTTATATTTTTTTGCCAATTGAATTTGTCTTCTGAACGCAATTTGTTGCTGAGGCAAATGAGTTTTGTCCCAATACAAATCAATCCCAATTTCACCAACGGCGCAAAATTTTCTTTTAGCCAACTCGGCTTCTACATGTTGCAACTCTTCCAGATAATTATCTTTTACATAAGTAGGATGCAAACCCATCATCAAGAACACATTATCAGGATAATTTCTTTCTAATTCATACATGGATTCCGCACAAGAAGAATCGATTGCAGGAATAAAAAAACGAGAAACGCCGGCATCAATCGCTCTTAGAATCATTTCGCTTCTATCCTGATCAAATTCCTCAGAATATAAATGAGTGTGCGTATCGGTTATTATTGTTGTTGTTTCCAAGTATACAGTTTAAGCGTACAAAATTACAAGAATAATACTAGTAGGAAAAATGGTTTAACAAAGATTCGCATATTTCCATTAAAAACTCAAAAAAACTACTTGTATATTTGTTCTATAGAGAACTAGACTCTAAAATAAATTTGGTATAAATGAAAAACCTCCACGATATCCTCAAAAGAGAAAATTACAAAAAAGTAAAATTTATGATTACCAAAACACAACATCTGCTGATCAAAGCCAAAATCAATGGGGTACTCGGCAATTTCATTCTTGACACCGGTGCTTCAAATAGTTGTGTGGGATTTGAGAGTATTGATTTGTTTTTATTGGAAGCCAAAAAATCAAAAACTAAAGCGTCTGGTGCGGGAGCAAACGGAATGTTCACGCAAATTGCTTTTAAAAATCAATTGCAACTGGGCAACTGGAAAGATTTGGAGTTTGATCTTGTAATTTTCGACTTATCTCACGTGAATGAAGCACTGATGCAACACAAATCAAAACCAGTACATGGAATCATAGGTGCCGATGTTTTGATGAAAGGGAAAGGGATAATCGATTACTTTAATCATTGTTTGTATTTGAAACACTATACTTTTTCAACCAAAAATAAGCAACAATACCACTTATCATCATCAATAAACCCCCAAGAATAAATGGCATTCCTGCAAATTCAAATGGTGACCCTTTATGTGTAAAATAATAAAAAAGACTCGACATTACTGGTGGCCCAATAATGGTTGCGGCACTTGTTAAACTCGCAATTGTTCCTTGAATTTCGCCTTGTTCTGATGGCAAAACATGATTCGAAATTATAGCTCGCAATGCTGGGCCAGCGATTCCCGCAAGACAATACGGAATCAAAAAGAGAAACATCATCCAACTTTCTGAAGCAAAAGCAAACAAAAACATTCCAATAGTATATAATACCATTCCAACATAAATACTTTTTTCATTTCCTAGTTTTCGACTAGTCCATCGTATCAATCCTCCTTGAACAAGACTTACTAAAATCCCAACAACGCCTAACGAAATTCCGACCATTTTTTCGTCCCAACTAAATTTGTACATCGTAAAATAACTCCAGTTACTTTCTACCGCATGTCCCGCAACATAAATCAAAAACAGAGCAAACAATAATCCATATAGTGAAGGGTATTTCTTTAAATTCAAAAAAGCACCAATTGGATTGGCTCTTTTTAAATTAACGGGTCTTCTATTTTCTTTTGATAATGATTCCGGCAAAATAAAATAACCGTACAAGAAATTCAGCAAGCACAAAACAGCCGCTGCATAAAACGGAATCCTAGATCCGTAATGCCCCAAAACACCTCCTATAACGGGTCCAATTATAAATCCTAGCCCAAAAGCCACACCAATCATTCCGAAGTTTTTGGCTATATTCTCTGGCGTACTCACATCAGCTATATAAGCCGAAGCGGTTGAAATACTCGCACCAGTTAATCCTGCAATTATTCTCCCTATAAATAGCCATGTAATCGTTGGAGCAAACGCCAACAATATATAATCCAATGAAAAGGCAAAAAGCGAAATTAAAATTATGGGTCTTCGCCCAAATTTATCACTCAAATTACCAATTAAAGGTGCAAACATAAATTGAGTTATCGCATAAGCAAATGTTAACCAACCACCATATTTTGCTGCATCACTAATATCGCCATGTATTAATTCTTTAATCAATTTTGGAATAACTGGAATGATAATTCCCCAACCAGTTATATCAATTAGCATTGTGATGAAAATAAAGCTGATAGCGGCCTGTTTTTTATTTGATGCCATAAAATAGTATTGGTTAAAAAGACAAATAAACAAAAAATCCGTTTAGAAAATTTTCTAAACGGATTTTTGTTATTTATGAATTGTATATTACAATTCAAATGCTTTTTTAGGATTGTTATCCAATAATAACTCTAATGGATTTTCTAAAGCCTCTTTTACCGCTACCAAGAAACCAACAGACTCACGTCCATCAATAATTCTATGGTCATACGATAAAGCTACATACATCATTGGGTGAATTTCCACTTTGCCTTTTACGGCAATTGGACGCTCGATAATGTTGTGCATTCCAAGGATTCCAGATTGTGGAGGATTGATAATTGGCGTACTCAACATACTTCCAAAAACACCACCATTAGTAATTGTGAACGTTCCACCAGTCATATCATCAACTGTGATTTGCCCGTCACGTGCTTTTAATGCCAATCTTTTAATATCAGCTTCAACGCCACGGAAAGTCAAGTTTTCAGCATTACGAACTACAGGAACCATTAATCCTTTTGGTCCTGAAACCGCAATTGAAATATCGCAAAAATCGAAAGCAATCTTATGATCACCATCCATCATTGAATTTACATCTGGGAATAATTTTAATGCTCTGGTTACTGCTTTTGTAAAGAAAGACATGTATCCTAAACCAATTCCACCATGTTTTGCTTTGAAGGCATCTTTGTATTCATTACGAATCAAGTTGATTGGCGTCATGTTTACCTCATTGAAAGTAGTCAACATCGCTGTTTCGTTTTTAGCGGCAACTAATCTTTCTGCCACTTTTCTACGCAACATCGATAATTTAGTACGCTCTGTTCCACGAGATCCACCTGTAGGTGTTCCCATAGATGGCACTGCATTTACGGCATCATCTTTAGTGATTCTTCCGTCTTTCCCAGTTCCTGTTACTGAAGCTCGTGCTATATTTTTTTCGTCTAATATTTTTCTTGCTGCTGGAGATGGAGTTCCTGAAGCGTACGTTGCTGCTGGAGCTGCCGCTACCGGAGCCGCTTTTGGTGCTTCTGCTTTAACTTCAGCTTTTGGCGCTTCAACCACTGCCGCTGGTGCAGCACCTGATGGTTTTACAGCGCTAGTGTCTATTAAACAAACTACTGCTCCTACTGCTACAGCATCGCCTTCTTCTGCTTTTAATGTAATGATTCCGCTTGCTTCTGCAGGCAATTCTAATGTTGCTTTATCAGAATCAACCTCAGCAATCGCTTGGTCTTTCTCTACATAGTCTCCATCTTTTACCAACCAAGTTGCAATTTCAACTTCTTTTATAGATTCCCCTGGTGATGGGACTTTCATTTCTAAAATCATGTTCTATTATTTTAAATTATGAATTTTAATTTTTACAACAATTACTTTATTACTAACAAAATAATTGGATTATTTTTTTGTTTATGGGGTCGAAATATAACTATTATTAACTGATAACACAGTATAAACTTCTCCGTCTGCTTTTCGTTTTGTATATTTTTCCATCGATCGTTTCACTAAATCCTCTTGGTCTTTTTTGGCTTCAACTAAATCATCATCACTAATACTGTATTCTTTTGCTCCAGAAATTGCTTCTAAAATATTAGCTTTTTTTCTTTCGTACTTTTTAATATTCTTATAATTATTCTGATCATTATCAAAAGGAACTAATTTCACTCCAGCCTTAAAAGCACCCATTTGAGGCTCTGAATCGATTATATATACTTTCCCTGCTTCTAATTCAGCTTCCAGATAATCTATATTTTCAGATTTAGACCAAAACAAATGTTTTCCAGGTTCACATTCGTAAGCTAAAAATTTTCCATGATTAAATTTTCCTAAATATTTATCTCCATCAAAATATTTAAAATTAATTAAAAATCCTGTTGATGATATTCTCGTGAAATAAACTATTGACTTTCCTTCACTTGGCTTTCTTAATTCTTGAGAATATGAAAAAGCAAAAATCAGATTAAAAAATAATAATACTATAATTTTTTTCATAATTAAACTATCTAAATAAATTTTTATCGAATACCATTCGTATTGCATCGGCCTGACGGCGTTTTGCTCTTGTATAACTTCCTGCTGCCGGTGCTGCATACGCTTTTAGTGAAGCCAATCTCCATTTTACTAAATCGAAATTCATCAACATATAGCTATAAGCTCCCATGTTTTTAGGCTCTTCTTGTGCCCAAACATAATCATCCGCGTTTGGATATTTAGCGATAATGGCTTTTAATTGTTCTACCGGTAATGGGAACAATTGTTCGATTCTAACTACAGCAACATCATTACGGCCGTTATTTTCTCTTTCGGCAGTGATGTCATAATAGAATTTACCTGTACAGAAAACTAATGTTTTCACATCCGCTTTATTTACTGTTTCATCATCAAATGTTTCTTGGAAACTACCATTTGCAAATTCTTCAACAGAAGAAACAACTCTTGGATCACGCAATAAACTTTTTGGTGTGAACACTATAAGTGGTTTACGGAAAGTGGTTTTCATTTGTCTTCTCAACAAGTGGAAGAAGTTGGCAGGCGTTGTACAATCAGCAACATACATGTTTTGTCTGGCACACAATTGTAAATAACGTTCCATTCTGGCAGATGAATGCTCTGCTCCTTGTCCTTCGTAACCGTGAGGCAATAATAAAACGATACCATTTTGATTGTTCCATTTATCTTCCCCACAAGATATGTATTGGTCAATCATAATTTGGGCTCCATTACTGAAATCACCAAACTGTGCTTCCCATATTGTAAGTGTATTTGGGTTTGCTAAAGCGTAGCCATAATCAAAACCTAAAACACCATATTCAGATAAAAGAGAATTAAAAATATTGAATTTCCCTTTTTTGTTTTCGATAGCATTCAATAAGATAACTTCTTCCTCAGAATCTTCTACTTTAACCACTGCGTGGCGGTGAGAGAATGTACCACGCTCCACGTCTTGACCTGAAATACGAATATCAAAACCTTCTGTCAAAAGCGAACCATAAGCTAATGCCTCTGCAGTACCCCAATCTATAGTGTTATTGTCGTAACCCGTTTTTCTATCAGTAACAATTTTAGTTATTTTATTGATGAACTTCTTATCTGACGGTAAGCTTGAGATTGTTTTTATGATAGAATCTAATCCGTCTTTAGAATACGAAGTATCATATTTTTCAAGCATTTGCTTGTCAGTAACTTGCTCAAAACCTTTCCATTCATTTTTCATAAATGGAGTAATGATTGTAAGGTCTTTTTTACGGGAAGCTTCAAGATTTACTTCAAGATTAGACTTGTATTCTTTTTCTAATCCGTTTACATAAGTAGCATCAATAACTCCTTCTGACAATAGCTTTTCAGCATAAATATCTCTAGGATTTTGATGTTTTGCAATGATTTTATATAAAACTGGCTGCGTGAAACGAGGTTCGTCACCTTCATTATGTCCGTATTTTCTATATCCTAATAAATCGATGAATACATCACGACCAAATTGCATTCTGAAATCCAAAGCAAACGACATCGCATGTACTACGGCTTCTGCATCATCTGCATTTACGTGTAATACTGGTGAAAGGGTTACTTTGGCAACATCAGTACAATAGGTTGATGAACGAGCATCCAGATAATTAGTTGTAAAACCTACCTGATTGTTGATTACAATATGAATTGTACCTCCCGTTTTATATCCGTCTAATTGTGCCATTTGCACAATCTCATAAAGAATTCCCTGACCAGCAATTGCAGCATCCCCGTGAACGGCAATTGGCAATACTTTAGAGAAATCATTAGGGAAATATTTATCTTGTTTTGCTCTTGTAATTCCTTCGATTACTGCACCTACTGTTTCAAGGTGAGAAGGATTTGGAGCCAAATTAATATTTATTTTTTTACCTGTACTGGTAACTTTATCAGCCGTAAGACCTAAATGGTATTTTACGTCACCATCAAAATATTCCTGATCGTAATCTTTACCGTCAAATTCACCAAAAATATCTTGAGTTGATTTGCCAAAAATATTGGCCAAAACATTCAAACGACCTCTATGAGCCATTCCCATTACAAATTGCTCTACTCCTTTTTCGGCTGCTTTTTCAATCAAAGCGTCTAAAGCTGGAATTACAGATTCCCCTCCTTCGAGTGAAAATCGTTTTTGACCAACATATTTTGTATGCAAGAAATTCTCGAAAGAAACTGCTTGATTTAATTTATTAAGAATCGATTTTTTTTCATCAGCAGAAAAATTAGGCTGATTATCGTTTATACCTAATTTATCTTGAATCCAAGTAATCATTTCAGGCTTACGAATATACATATACTCCACTCCAATGTGTTGACAGTATATTGCTTCGAGATGTCCTATAATTTCTTGAAGTGTACAAGGCTGAATACCGATAACTTTTGCCGCATCAAAAACCGTATTTAAATCGGCCGCAGAAAGCGAAAAATTTGCGATATCAAGTGTAGGCAAAGTAGCTCTTCTCTCTCTTACAGGATTTGTTTTTGTAAACAAATGTCCACGAGAGCGGTACCCATCAATTAATTTTAGTACGTTGAACTCTTTTTGAAGTTTTTCTGATACGTGAGTACTCTCCATATTCCCAGAAGCTACATTTGCAATGTAGGTTACTGGATTCTCCTCATTATAAGTAGTCATTCCAAAGTCAAAACCTTGAAAAAAACTTCTCCAACTTGGCTCTACGCTATCTGGATTTACTAAATATTGATCGTATAATTGTGCGAAAAATTCGGTGTGTGCTGCGTTTAAAAATGAAAACCTATCCATAATGCTAGTGAATATACTTTTTGTTAAATAGTTTGACAAAAGTACAATAATCCAGTATATCTAAATCTATTTTTTACGTACTTTTACGTAAAAATTTGTTAAAAAAACCCTTAAAACATGAAAAAAACTCATCAATTAGCCATTTTAAGATCTTTTTTGATTTTGACAATCTTATTCTCTTCCTGTTTTTTATCCGCTCAACAACAAACAATTGCACCCCATTCACAAAGTGATTTCTGGAAAAAAGTACAATTTGGAGGAGGGATAGGATTAAGTTTTGGCTCTCAATATACTGATATATCACTGGCTCCAAGTGCTATTTACAACTTCAATGAATATGTAGCTTTGGGTCTTGGCGCCCAATACACTTATATAAAACAAAAGAATTATTACGCTTCTCATTTATATGGAGGAAGTATTGTAGCACTCTTTAATCCTATTAACGAAATTCAACTTTCGGCTGAGTTAGAGGAATTAAGAGTCAATGTAAATTTAGATGGCTCCAATAGCAATTCACAAGATTACTGGAACACCGGTATGTTTCTCGGAGCTGGTTATAGAGCCGGAAATGTAACTATTGGCGCACGTTATAATGTATTAAATGACAACAACAACGTTTATGGTACTGCCTTCATGCCTTTTGTAAGGGTTTATTTTTAATTCCTCTCCCCAACCCTCTCCAAAGGAGAGGGAGCCGAAACCGTAGAAAAAGCGATTAACGGCACTTATTATGGAATTTTGGAAATAACAGCCCTGAAAGAGCAATGATTAACTAGACCTCTTGCCCAAAAAGATTATCAATTTAATTTCCCAAAGAAAAAACGATTAACGGTATTTATTGCGGAACCACACTTTTTGCCATTCTCTTTTCAGAATTAGAAAAGCAACTTCTTCGGCAAGGATTACTAAATCTGAGCCATCCAGCTTTTTTATTTGTTCTTCAGAAACATCAATTATGTAAAGTAGATTAAGATATTCGGCAAATTTATATTGAATTAGCCTGTAGATTTTTTCATGCAATTGTATCTTCAATTCATTGGGAGACATACTCAACGGAAAATCAATTGCCTCATTAGCGAGATTAAAATCCTTATTAATCTGTTCGATTAATTTCAGGTATAGATTTTCTCCTTCGGCCTCGATGAGTAGTAAATCAGTATTTTTTGGAGCTATAAACATAATTATTAAAATTTCAATGTCAAAAATCAATATTAATCCTAGACAACCAACCTTTAAGTCAAAAATCAATAGTACTATTGATTTTTGACATTTCTATTGCCATTGATTTTTTTTAAACTTTTCTTCCCATTAAATTTTCACCAAAAGCTCTTAACATTGCTTTTTTATCAGCACTGATATCCATTTTGTCTAATGTTTGAAAAGCTTTAAATGTAAAATCTTGAATAGCATCTTGTGTTGCTTTTGAAGCACCTGAACTATTAAAAATCTCTTTTACTGCCTTAATTTTATCTGAATTATCTTCTGGCTGAATGGAGAATAAATCCATGAGTTGTTGTTTCTCTTCTTTTTTCGAAAAAGCAACGGCTTTTAGATATAAATACGTTTTTTTGTTTTCAATAATATCACCACCAACTTGTTTTCCAAAAGTTTCCGGATCACCAAAAGCGTCCAGATAGTCATCCTGCAATTGAAAAGCCAATCCTAAATTGAGTCCAAAATCGTATATTAAATTTGCATTTTCCTTTGAGGCTTTAGCAATAATAGCACCCATTTTCATTGCTGCAGCAACTAAAACGGCTGTTTTATATTCAATCATTTTAAGGTATTCCCGAATGGTAACATCATCTCTAACTTCAAAATCCACGTCCCATTGTTGGCCTTCGCAAACTTCAAGAGCAGTTTTACTGAACAATTTAGCCAGTTTACGAAATATTTTAGGTTGGTATTTCTCAAAATATTGATACGCCAAAATCAACATCGCATCCCCGGATAAAATTCCGGTATTTATATTCCATTTCTCATGTACCGTTTGCTTCCCTCTTCGCAAAGGGGCATCGTCCATAATATCATCGTGAACCAATGAAAAATTATGAAAAACCTCAACAGCCAAAGCCGCTGGCAACGCTTTTTTATAATCTGTATCAAAAACTTCAGTACTCATAAGTGTAAGGACCGGACGTATTCTTTTTCCTCCAAGATCTAAAATATAATGTATGGGATCATACAAATTTTTGGGCTCTTTGGTTTCATATTGCGATTGCAAATATTCCGAAATGAACTCCTGATACTGATAAATGGTATGCATAAATTAATTTTTGGCTAATTTACAGTATTCACTCTTTATTCCAAACTACGTTTCTTAATGAAGTGTTAAATAATTGTAAATACATTGGAAACTATTTTGGTATTCAAAGTTTCCTGTCTACATTTGCATCAAAATTTAACATTTCAATTACAGTCATTTCAAACCATTGTGAAATGAAAAACAAACCTAAATAAAACCCAAAATATTATGACAACAACCTGGACAATTGATTCAACACAATCTGATGTTTTGATTAAAATAAGACATTCCATAATCGCCTATTTAGCTGGAACTATCAACAAATTCAAAGGCCATATAGACATTCAGGATAATGAAATTGAAGATGCTTCAATCGAATTTTCTTTAGATGTAAACAACACCGATACGAAACTGGAACAAATTGATTCACACTTAAAACTGAATGATTTTTTTGATATAAATGAGTATCCCATTATAAGCTTTAAGTCTACTTCTTTCCAAAAAGTGAACAAGAACATTAATTTTTTGAAAGGAAATTTAACCATCAAAAACATCACAAAGGTTGTTGAGCTTGATGCCGAATTTATTGGAATCAATGCGTATAATGGCGATCAAAAAGCAGCTTTTGAAATAACTGGAGACATCAATCGCAAAGATTTTGGATTAACATCAAATGCATTTACTCAAACTGGCGGTATAACTACAGGGCAAGACATCAAGCTTATTGCAAATTTAGAATTCACGGTTTAAGACCCTTTTATGCAAATGTTAAATAATTACAAAATAATTGGAAACTATTTTGGTGTTTAGAGTTTCCTTCTTACATTTGCACTCGAAATTTAACATTATTTCTACAAATCAAAACAAACCGTAACAGGTTAAGAATAAACAAAATGAAAGAGAAAATCATATCAAAAGCAAGTGAAATGTTCTTAAAACTAGGTTTTAAGAGTATTACAATGGATGATATTGCCGGTGAAATGTGCATTTCTAAAAAAACGATTTACAAGTATTTTTGTAATAAAGAAATACTCATTGAGGAAAGCACTGCAACAATCCATAAAGAAATACACCAGATAATTGACGATGTTATTTTAAAAAATTACAATGCAATTCAAGAAAATTTCGAGATAAGAAAATTGTTTAAAGAAATGTTTAAATCATCGGATACTTCTCCGGTATATCAATTAAAAAAACATTACCCAGAAATATATGAAAAGGTAATGTGTAGAGAAATTGACGAGTGTAACACTATTTTCAAACAAAATATTGAGAAAGGGATTAAACAAGGATTGTATCGAGAAAACGTAAATATTGAAAGCTATGTACGGTTTTATTATCTCCTCGTTTTTAGCATTAAAGAAACCACAAGTTCTGAAAAAGAAGCTCAAAAAATAGAACTTGAAATTTTAGAATACCACACCAGAGCTTTGGCAACGCCAAAAGGAATTATTGAACTTGAAAAACACTTACTAAAACCTAATATATAATGAAGAATATAATTTTAACCAGTTTCTTGATTTTTGCAATCACTGTAAAATCACAAGAGATTAAATCGTTAACCTTAAAAGATGCGATTACCTATGCTTTAGAGAATAAAGCAGATGCTAAAAAAGCCAAACTTAAAGTAGAAAACAGCGAATATCAAATTCAAGAAGTTCGTTCCAAAGCTTTACCTCAAATTTCTGCCAATGGTGGTTTGACTTACAACCCTATTTTACAAACTACTTTCCTCGACGGAGGGTCTTTTGGTGGCGAACCTGGGACTACAGTTAAACTTAATTTTGGACAAAAATGGAATTCAACTGCGGGTGTTTCCTTGACACAAACTCTTTTTGACCAATCCGTTTTTACAGGTCTAAAAGCCGCTAGATCAACTAGAGAATTCTATCAGATAAATGATCAATTAACAGAAGAGCAAGTAATTGAAAGAGTAGCAAACAACTACTACCAAGTCTATGTTCAAAGACAAAAATTAAATGTTCTGGACAGTAATTATGTGAACACTACCAAAGTGAAAAACATAATTAAAGGACAATTTGATAATGGTCTTGCCAAAAAAATTGACTTGGATAGAATTTTAGTAAAAATTTCAAACATCAATACACAACGTCAACAAGTTTTAAATGCGGTTCAACTGCAAGAAAACGCTTTGAAGTTTTACATCGGGATGCCAATTGAAACTAAAATCAGTATCCCACAGACTGAATTTCAAGTGACACCACAAGCATTCTCTGAAGTACCAAATACGGCAAACAGAACAGAATATTTGCTTTTGAAAAAACAAGAACAATTATTAATGTTTCAAAAGAAAGCGGATGAAGCGGCATACTACCCAACACTTTCCCTTTCAGCAGGCTACAATTATATTGGTCAAGGTCCAAAAATGCCTTGGGGAGCAAAACCAGCTGATGGCGTTTACTGGTCTGATTATTCTTCAATTGGTTTGAATTTGAAAGTGCCTATTTTCACTGGGTTTTCAACTAGAGCAAAAGTAAGACAGGCAGATGTTAATTTAAGATCCTTGAAGGAAGACATAAAAGACACCAAATTAAGTCTTGATTTAGCGTATGAAAACGCAAACATTCAAATTAATAACAGTATCGTTATTATAAACAACCAAAAGGAAAATGCACAATTAGCACAAGACGTTCTAAACAACACCAGAAATAATTACATGCAAGGATTGGCTTCTTTAACTGATTTATTGGATGCAGAAAATTCATTGACAGAGGCACAAAACAATTACACTTCTGCAATATTAGATTACAAACTGGCAGAAATTCAATTAATCAAATCAAAAGGAGAATTAAAAACTTTATTAAACAACTAACAACATGAAAAAAAATATAATAACCGGAATAATTATTTTAGGCGCAATAGCAATCATCGCAGTAATCTTAACAAACAATAAAAAAGAAAATAAAGAAAAAACAGATATTGTTGCTCAAAAAAATGCAGCAGTTTCTGTAAAAATTGAAACAGTGAAAACCGAAGAGGTTTCGTTAGATTTTACCTCAAACGGAAATTTCGAACCTATTCAAGAATTAACTTTCTCTGCTGAAAAATCAGGAAAAGTAGTAAGTGTTTTGGCTAAAGAAGGTGATTATGTTTCTGTTGGACAAACATTGGCCATTGTAAGAAGCGACGTTATCAATGTTAACGCTCAAACAGCAAATTCATCTTATCAAAATGCAGCTGCAGATTACAGCAGATACGAAAATGCATTCAAAACAGGTGGTGTTACCAAACAACAATTGGACCAGGCAAGATTGACAATGGTTAATGCAAAAGCGCAATTAACACAAGCAAACATAAACGTTGGCGATACCAGAATTAAAGCGCCAATTAGCGGTTTTATCAATAAAAAATACATTGAACCAGGTTCTATTTTAAGCGGAATGCCAGCAACATCTTTATTTGATATTGTAAATGTTTCTAAACTTAAATTAAAAGTTAATGTTAACGAAAACCAAGTTGCAAGCTTAAAAATTGGAACTCCTGTTAACGTTACTGCAAGTGTTTATCCAGACAAATCTTTTTCAGGAAAAATAACTTTTATTGCTGCTAAAGCAAATGAGAGTTTGAATTTTCCAGTAGAAATTGAAATTACAAACAATGCATCAAATGATTTGAAAGCAGGAATGTATGGAACTGCAGCATTTGCTTCAAACCAACAAAAACAATCGTTAATGGTTGTTCCTAGAAATGCTTTTGTTGGAAGTGTAAGCAGCAACCAAATTTTTGTAATTGAAAATGGAGCTGCAAAACTAAAAACAGTTACAGCGGGAAGAATTCTGGGCGATAAAGTGGAAATTTTAAATGGATTATCTGATGGCGAAAATGTAATTGTTACAGGACAAATCAACTTGCAAGACGGAAGCAAAGTGGAAATCATCAAATAGGTTTTAATCTAAACCTTTAAAAGTAAAAACATATGAAATTAGCAGAAATATCCATAAAACGTCCTTCATTAGTCATTGTATTGTTTGCGATTCTAATACTTGGTGGACTGTTTAGTTATAGCAATTTGGGCTACGAATTAATTCCAAAATTTGAACAAAATGTAATTACAATTTCTACCGTTTACCCTGGTGCATCACCAAGTGAGGTAGAAAACACAGTGACCAAAAAAATTGAAGATGCCGTTGCTTCTTTAGAAAATATCAAAAAAATTGATTCTAAATCCTACGAAAGTTTGTCTATCGTATCGATTTCTTTGACTTCAACAGCCAAAGTAGACATTTCGATGAATGATGCCCAACGAAAAATAAATGCCATCATCAGTGATTTACCAGATGATGCCAAGACGCCTTCGTTATCCAAATTCTCTTTGAGCGATTTACCAATTATGACTATTGGTGCCAACGGAAAAATGGATGAAGCCGCTTTTTATGACTTAATAGACAAAAAAATTGCACCAGTTCTTTCTAGAGTTGCAGGTGTTGCACAAGTAAATATTATTGGAGGGCAAGAACGTGAAATTCAAGTCAATCTTGATGCAGTAAAACTGCAAGGTTACGGACTTTCTGTTCCTCAAGTGCAACAAACTATTTTGAGTTCTAATTTAGATTTTCCAACAGGAAATATTCAAACCCGTGATCAAAAAATATTAATTCGTTTAGCCGGAAAATATAAAAATGTTGAAGAATTGCGACATTTAGTAGTCTCGTCCCAAAACGGAATTCAAGTTCGACTTGGTGATATTGCAGATGTTCAAGATACTCAAAAAATTGCAGAAAAAATATCGCGTGTCGATCAAAAAAGTGCTATTGTTTTACAAATCATTAAACAATCTGATGCTAATGCGGTTGCTGTAAGTGAGGAATTGGTTAAAACAATTAATAAACTTACAACTGATTATAAAAAGAATGGATTACAGCTTCAAATAGCTAAAGACAGTACAATTTTCACACTTGAAGCTGCTGATTCTGTTGTGCATGATTTATTGATTGCAGTACTTTTAGTTGCCTTTGTAATGTTGTTTTTCTTACACAGCATTAGAAACTCGCTTATTGTAATGGTTTCTATTCCAGCATCATTAATTGCCACATTTATTGGAATTTATTTGATGGGATACACTTTGAACTTAATGAGTTTACTTGGATTATCTCTTGTAGTTGGTATTCTGGTCGATGATGCCATTGTGGTCCTCGAAAACATTTACAGGCACATGGAAATGGGCAAAAACCGTGTTCGTGCTGCTTATGACGGAACAGCTGAAATTGGTGGAACTGTAGTATCAATCACTTTAGTTATTGTGGTTGTGTTTTTACCAATCGCCATGAGTTCAGGTTTAGTTTCTAACATTATTACACAGTTTTGTGTAACCGTTATTATCTCAACATTATTGTCATTATTAGCTTCATTTACCATTATTCCTTGGTTGTCTTCTCGCTATGGAAAATTAGAACATATTGAAGGCAAAAATCTTTTCGGAAGAATTATCCTTGGATTTGAAAGCTATTTAACCCGTTTCATCAACTGGATCTCCCGTTTATTAACATGGTCTTTAGATCATTACAAAACAACTTTAGCAATTGTTCTTGTCCTCTTTTTTGGATCAACCATAGGATTAGTTGGTGGAGGTTTTATTGGTGGTGAATTCTTTGCAGCGTCAGATAGTGGTGAATTTTTAGTTCAAATAGAAATGCCAAAAGATGCGTCATTAGAACAAACCAACTTTATGACACAAAAAGCAGAAGCATTTTTGAAAACGCAAGAATATGTTCATAGTCAAATTACAACGGTTGGTCAAACCAGCGAAGGTTTAGGAGGCTCGCAAGCAACCGCTTACAAAGCCGAGATTGACGTAAAAATGATTGAACAAAAAGATCGTACTGATGGAGCATCAGTTTACGCAGCAAAAATCAAAAGAAAACTAGAAAAAGTATTGGTTGGCGCCAAAGTAAAAACAGTTCCGGTTGGTATTTTAGGAACGGCTGAAAATGCCACTTTAGGGTTAGTTGTAACGGGACCAAATGTAGAAAGTGCCATGAAATTTGCCAAATTAGCAGAAGCTGAATTAAGAACAATTCCTGGAACAACAGAGATTAAACTAACTGTTGAAGATGGAAATCCTGAAATTAATGTGCAAGTTGACAGAGATAAAATGGCTGCGCTTGGACTTACTTTACAAACAGTAGGAGGAACAATGCAAACGGCTTATTCTGGAAATACAGATGGAAAATTTAGAGCCGGAGAATACGAATATGACATCAATATAAAATACAACAGTTTTGACAGAAAAAGTATTGAAGATGTTAGTAATCTAATTTTCATCAACTCTTCTGGTCAGCAAATTAAATTATCGCAATTTGCAACAATCAAGGAAGGTTCTGGACCAAGCCAATTGGAACGTAGAGACAAAACCGCTTCAGTAACGGTGCAAGGTCAAAATGTAGGTGTGGCGTCTGGAACCATTGTAACGCAATGGCAAAAAAAGCTTGACAAGTTAGAAAAACCAACTGGTGTAAACTACATTTGGGGTGGAGATCAAGAAAACCAAAGTGAAGGTTTTGGAACATTAGGAATTGCATTATTAGCGGCTATTATCTTAGTTTATCTGGTAATGGTTTCTTTATATGACAGTTTTGTGCATCCATTTGTGGTATTATTTGCCATTCCGCTTTCGTTCATCGGAGCAATGCTAGCGTTGGCGTTAACAAATAACACTTTGAATATTTTCACCATTCTTGGAGTAATTATGCTTATTGGTCTAGTATGTAAAAATGCGATTATGCTAGTCGATTACACCAATCAACGAAGAGCTGCGGGAGAATCAATAAGAACGGCACTAATTCAGGCCAATCATGCGAGACTTCGTCCAATTTTGATGACAACTATTGCGATGGTTTTTGGTATGTTCCCAATTGCATTAGCATCTGGAGCCGGAGCTGAATGGAAAAATGGTTTGGCTTGGGTAATTATCGGAGGATTAATTTCTTCGTTATTCTTAACCTTGATCGTCGTTCCTGTAATTTATGAAATTATGGAAAAAATCATTCACAAATTCTCAAAAGGTGAAAAAACAGATTATGAAGCGGAAATGGTTGCCGATTATGTTCATGCTGAATTAAGTGAAGATGGATTTAATCCAAAACATACGCTTTAATACCTAATTATATTTTAGAATTTAGAACCTGTCCATTAGTTTGGGCAGGTTTTTTTGTTTCTAAAAATCAACTTTCTGCGAATTCGTTTTTTTTAGACGATGTGTAACTGGTTTTAAACCTTCTTTATCACATAGGTCACGATTCCCCAAATGATCAATTGATTTTCTTCGGTAACTTTTATAGGAGAATAATTAGAATTTTCAGGCATGAGATACAAACAATCTTTCTCAAGCTGAATGCGTTTCACCGTAAATTCCCCGTCGATAAAACAAATGACAACTTTATTGTTTTGCGGTTCTAAGCTTCGATCCACCACAAGCACATCTTTGTCATTTATGCCCGCATCAATCATCGAATTTCCTTTGACTTTGATATAAAAAGTGGCCAAAGGATTTTCACTTAGCTCTTTGTTTAAATCAATATTCGTCTCCATAAAATCCGCAGCCGGCGAGGGAAATCCCGCCGAAACGCCTTCGGACATGAAAGGGATTTTCAAGTCACTTTCAAAATCAGGCAGAAAAAAGGTAAGTTTTTGATTTTTATTTACTGACATTTTATTTCGAGAATATCTTTAAAATTAGTAGTGTATTTTGGCGATAAATGCTTCTGATTCATATTCCACGTCAGGCTTAAATTTTGTGTAGCCAATTTTACTTTTTTATCTCCAATTTTATTATTGAGCCGATCCATCACTTTCATTAACTCCAAATGTTTTGGATTTTCCTCCTCAAATAACTGCAATTGTTTTCTGTTTTCATCTATAAGTTCCGTAACAATAACGCCTGCTTTTTTGAATTTTATATTCTCGTTTCCTTTGTACAATTTCTTAAAGATATCAATTGCCTTATTCGAAATTGTCAAAGTAGAATTAGTTGCAAAAGGCAGGGTAACGGCCATATTAAAATAATATTTGGAAGTTTGTACCGTATGTTTATCGATAACTAACATTACTATAATCGTATGACAACAAGAGTTTTGTTTCCGCAATTTCTCTGCACAAACCGATGCAAAAGTGGCAATGCGTTCCCGCAACAAATCAAAATCAGAGATTTGTTTTGGAAAACTTCTGGTAATCGCGATACTTTTCTTTTGATCAACAAGAGGTTCTAATTCTAAAACTGATTTCCCTTCTAATTCATATTTTAACCGAAGACCCGTTACTCCCATTTCTTTCTTAATCCAAGCTTCGTGTTGTGGTGCTATAAAGTCTAAAGCGGTGGTAATATTTCGAGCTTTCATCTTTTTATTCATTCGATAACCAATGCCCCAAACATCTTCAATTTTTGTCCATTTCAAAGCTTTGATGCGTTTCTCATCACTATCGATTATATAAACACCATGCGTTCTGTCTTGAAATTTTTTGGCAATTTTATTGGCTACTTTTGATAATGCTTTGGTTGGTGCAAAACCAATACAAACGGGAATTCCAACCCATTTTTGTATGCGGGTTTTCATTTGAATACCATAATCATGGTAATCTAAAACCTGTAAACCATCAAAATTAAGAAAAGCTTCATCAATGCTGTAAATTTCGACATTAGGCGTAAACTGGCCTAAAATTGACATCACCCGATTACTCAGATCACCATAAAGGGCATAATTCGAAGAAAATAACGTTACTCCTTTCTCTTTTACCAGCTCCTTGATTTTAAATGCCGGTGCACCCATTGGAATTCCAGCCGCTTTAGCTTCACTGCTTCTGGAAATTACACAACCATCATTATTTGACAATATTGCAATAGGTTTTCCTGCGAATTGAGGTTGAAAAACCCTTTCGCAAGAAGCGTAGAAATTGTTACAGTCGACTAAAGCATACATTAAACAAAATTACTCAATATGCTTTTATGCGAGTAAGTAACAAAAGTTAATTTTTGGTTTTGTTAATAACTACTTCGATATGTAGATCCAGATGGAAAGAAAACAGAGAAATCAAGAAGAGGTGGCGGAACGTATCCTAATTTATTTGATGCCCATCCTCCGTTTCAGATAGATGGAAATTTTGGTGGTACTGCCGCAGTTGCAGAAATCTTAGTCCAATCTAACATAAACGAAATAAGATTACTTCCAGCTCTACCCGATGCCTGGGAAAATGGTTCAATAACAGGAATTTGTGCTAGAGGAGGATTTGTAATTTCGATGGAATGGAGTGGTAAGATCTTGAAGAAAGCAACTGTTTTTTCTAAAAATGGTGGAAATACAACACTTTTTAATGGAGATAAAACTAAAAAAGTTACTTTGAAAAAAGGACAGAAAATAGAATTAATCTGGTAACATTTAATTTTAAGACATTTTAACTTACTGTTGAAATTCTTCATTTAAGTACCGAACTAAGTTCCTGACGGTATTGCGAAGCACTTTTACCCGTAAACTCCTTGAATGATTTATTGAAATAACTAAAATTATTGAAACCACTTTCAAAACAGATTTCAGTAATGCTTATGGGTTTTTCTGCCAGTAGTTTAGAAGCGTGGACCAAACGATAATCATTTACAAAATGAGTAAATGTTTTATTGGTGATTTTTTTAAAATATCGGCAAAAAGAAGGTACAGTCATGCTGACCAATACAGCCACTTCTTCCAGCGTAATATGTTCCTGAAAATTATCTTTCACATAATTAAAAACCCCATTAATACGATCATTATCCTGCATCTGCATTTCCATCCTAAAGCCGTCAGCATTCAAAACGGTATATTCATTGGATAATTCCAGTTCATTGAGAATGCTTAACATGGTCAGCAACTTTTCAAAATGCGGCTGTTTTTCCATAGATTCTATTTTCTTCCCAATATTCTTTTTAGTTTCTCCTTCAAAAGCAATTCCAGCTTTGGCTTGACTAAAAAGATTCCGAATATTTTTCATTTCGGAAATATCAAAAAAATCATTCCCTAGGAAATCCGGTTTCATCTGTATAACCGTTTCATTTTTATTTCCAGTTTCTTCGTTGGTAAACCCACAATGAGGCAAGTTACTCCCTATAAGTATTAGGTCTCCATCAGTATAATAGGATATATGGCTCCCTATTTGTCGCTTACCGGATCCTCCATTTACAAAGACCAATTCGATTTCTGGATGATAATGCCATAAGTGTGCCTTACTGTTGGCATTTTCAACATATTGAGAAAAGTAAAAGGAACTCCCAAAGGATGGTGCTATAATTTCAAAGGCAGGCGGTACTATTTTCATCGACTACGTATTTAGAATTAGTACAAAATTACCTAAAAACAGACACACAATTATCTTTTTTAACCTTAATCGATTTCGTAAAAGGTAAAATAGCACATAAATTAGAAAATCCTGTACTACTTCATAATGAATCTATTAGGGTAATTTAGCACCAGATAAATAATCAATTATAAATCTAAACATTTACATTATGAAAAAGATTTTAAAATTTAGTTTAGTCTTAGCCGCAGTAGTATTAACTGCCGTAGAAGCACATGCAGGGAACGCTGATTTCTCATTAGATTTAAAAAAAGAAGAAGGAAAGACTGTTAGTTTTACTTTAAGAGAGATCAAGAAAATCGACTTGTCGATTTATGACACCAGTGACAATTTAATTTATCAAGAAAATGTCACTTCTGATGACGATATTAACAGAACATATGATTTAACGGCTTTCCCTGACGGAGTATACTATTTACAAGCTGAAAGCGACCTTAAAATCTCAAAGTATAAAATTGAGGTTGTTGGTAAAGTAGCTAAATTATCTGCTGATGCTGTTTCTGAGGTTTATAAACCTTCTTTAACAACTAAAAACGGAATAATAACACTTAATATGTTAAACGTTTCTCAAACTCCAGTTACTGTTAAAATTTACAACTCAAATGATATAGAGGTATATAAAGAAACCTTACCTTCTGAAATAAATGTGGGTAAACTATTTGATGTAAGTAACATTGAACGAGACAGATGCACCTTTGTGATAACTTCTAACGGGAAAACTTTTATAGAAACCGTTGATGCTAAATAGTGATTAAATAAATTGTAGTAATTTGAGAAGGCTGTCTTTTTGGGATAGCCTTTTTTTTGTTTTGAACTATTTTTAAATCGCTAAAGGTTTCCTATAATTTTATCCATAACCCAACTAGTATGAGCACCAGTTAATCCTGTTGAAGGATGTTTACTATTCCCAAGAAGATGTTCCTTTATTTGCTTTGCATGATACAACTGAATATTTTCTGGATGTTCAATAAAGACTTCGGTTTTTCCTTGCTCATTAGAAAGCACTAAAGGCTCATTTTCAAAGACCGAGAATGTAATTTTCCCTTTACTTCCAAAAATTTCTACTTTATCTTCCCGCTCATAACAACCAAAGTTCCAACTTCCAGTTCCAGTGATTCCAGATTCATGAACCCAACAAGCTGTAGCAGCATCTTTGGCAGAATACAATCCCTGTTGATTAAGACTTATACCTGAAACCTCTTTTATATTCCCTAAAAGATGAATAAACAAATCCAGTCCATGACTCGCCAAATCATCAAAATACCCCCCAGTAGCAATCTCAGAGTCAGTTCTCCAATTATATTCTCCAGATAAATCTTGAGTCGTTGTAGGTTTACTCAAATGCCATCTTATGTGTCTGATAGCACCAATACTATCAGTATCCAGCCATGTTTTTATTTGTTCAAAACGAGGAAGTGTACGTCTATAATATGCAACAAACAAAGGGATATTTTTTTCTTCAAAAGCCTTATAAATGCTTAGACTATCTTGATAATTTGGTGCCAAAGGTTTTTCGATACAACAAATTTTCCCGGCTTGAGCCACTTTAAGTCCGTAATATTTATGAGTATCCGGAGGTGTCGCAATGTAAATCGCGTCAATTTCTGGATCATTAATTAAGTCATCTCCATTAGTGTAAAATTTATCTATTCCATGTCTTTTAGCATAATCGGCGGCTTTATCAGCATCTCTTCGCATCACTGCTTCGATTGTAAACCCTTCCGTTTTCTGGTATGCAGGACCACTTTTTACTTCAGTAACATTACCACATCCCAATATTCCCCAACGAATTACTTTTGTACTCTCACTCTTGTTAATCATTTTCTATAGTTTTAAAACTAATCCCACTTATAGTGTTAGTTCATTTCTTTTTGTCAAGCCAATCTGGTCATTACACATACCTTATTTGCAGATAAAACACATTGTTAAGGTTAAAGTAAATTTAAATATTTATTTGCAACGACAAAACATTCATCAAAGTTATTTGATAACTATTAGAAATAAAAAATGCCTTTTTATTTTAGTCTTTTCATTGCTGTAGTAACTATTATCAGTCGTTGAATTATGCAAAATGACAAGGGAAAAATATCCATAAAGAGAAATTACACTTAAAAAAAACATAAATATTCATTTCTTAAAAATTATATTATTAATTTATTTTCAAACAATAATCAATTGATTTTAAAACATTTAAATCCTAAAAAACAACTCATACTTCATAAAATCAAAACCATTATTCAAAACTTTGGCACACTACTTGGATATACCTAATCAAATAAGTAAAAAAGCGTAAGCCGAAAAGCTCGAGAGTAGGCAAAACCCAAATTATATTGATTATGAAAAAAATTACCCTTTTAGTAGCTAGTATCTTCCTTATTGGAGGTGGTGTAGCGAATGCAACAGAAAAAACCAATTTTTCTCATGAGAGAAGATCACCTGTTGATTTTAGAAATGCGGAACCAATTGTGTTCACCGAAAGAGGAATCGAATTTTTTGTATTTCCTGACGGACAATTTGATTTCAATACACGTCCATCAAATGGTAATGATATGTATTATAAATCAACCCGAACAAGTGCAGTAAATAAAACGTATGGTACGCCCACAAATTATCGAAATGAAAATTACGGTGTAAAAGTGGAACATGATAATTCTGGTAAAGTAAGACGGATTGGAAATATATTTATCAACTATGATTCAAATGATAGAATTAAACGAGTTGGTTCCATATACATGACTTACAACCGTTATGCCTTAGAACAAGTAGGTGGATTGCAAATTATCTACAACCGCCGTGGCCAAATTGTTGATATTGTAGGAAGTGTAAAAGGACGTAGAGCGAATGAATACAGCCAAAATAACGATGACAATAATGATCGTGATTATAGAAATAATCAAAATAACTATGGCAACAACGATCGTGATTATGGAAATGACCAAAATAACAATCAGGATTATGGGAACAACCAAAATTCAAATAATCAAGATCAATACTATTATAGAACAAATGGTACAAAAAACAAAATCGAAGACGCTAAAGTAACAGGAAATTTAGATATCAGATTAGATAAAAGATAATTAGTTTGTTTAAAATGGTTAGTTAAAAAAGTCCCGTTGATATTCGTATCAACGGGACTTTTGTTTGAAGCTATTCTCAGTTTTAGTCACAACCATTGATGTCGCAACTATTTTCGGTTGTTGTATTCAGCAAAGTTACTTTCGATTCAAATTTACCTTCTTCCCATACTTTTTCCAATGTTTGTAAAAAAGCGCTTGCAGGTTGCGCTCCGGAAATTGCATATTTATTTTCGAAAACAAAAAAGGGAACACCTTGCACACCTATTGAATTTGCCGCCGCAATATCTTCCTTTACTTCATTTGCAAAAGCATCAGAATACAACACTTGCTTAATTTCTTCCGCTTCGAGCCCAACTTCAAGCCCTAATTCAGCTAATGTATTTAAATCATTAACGTTCTTACCTTCGGTCAAATACGCTTTGAATAATAATTCTTCTAAATCATTTGCCAGATTGTACTTTTTGGCCAAATGCAACAGACGATGTGCATTCAATGAATTCGCAAGAACTGCTTTTTCAAAATGGAAATCCAATCCTGCGGTCTTTGCATTTTGAGTCATGTTATCAAGCATGTTTTGGGCCCAATCCCTATCTTTTCTGTATTTTTCTGCTAAATGTTCTGCCATATCATCATCAGGGGAAGCAATAAAACCAGCGTCTAGTTGAAAACTTTTCCATTCAATTTCAACTGCATCTTTGTGTTCAAAAAGCTGTAACGCTTCTTCCATTCTTCTTTTTCCTATATAACAAAACGGACACATGATATCCGACCAGATTTGTATTTTTAATTTATTTTCCATCTTCATTTATTTAATTGAAATTCAAAAATTGATTCTATAAGGCAAAATTAATCAATTCACCATTGAGCTTTTTGGGTTTTGGGATTTTATTATAGATACTCGAATAGTAAATATTTATTACAATAAAGGAAACAGAAAACCCATGAAACCAAAAAAACCATCAAAATTGCTCTTGATGGTTTTTGTATATTTTTAAAAGCTTTGGCTTATCCCAATAAATCCAAAACAAAAGAGGGAAACAAACCTAAGGCAATATTCAAGACAATCGCTATAACGGCAACTGCATAAATAATAACCGGCGTTCCTTTTCTTTCTTCATTTGGTTCTTTAGTATACATCGCCAAAATCAATTTGAAGTAGTACCCAACGCTTATAATAGAATTGACAACTGCTACAATTACTAAAGGCAAATAACCTGCTTGAATCGTTTGATTGAACAAAACCAATTTGGCAAAGAAACCCGCAAAAATTGGAATACCTGCCATTGAAAGTAAAGCGGCTGTAAGAATCGCAGCTAACAAAGGATTCGTTTTTCCTAAACCGTGAAAATTTACAACATCCTCATTATCTCTATTTTTACAAACGTATAAAATCACACTAAAAGCTGCGATTCCAGAAAGAGAATAGGCTGAAGCATAATACAACAAACTACCCGCTGAAGTGGACAGACTCAATAAAGTCATCAGCATAAACCCAGCGTGCGAAATTCCTGAAAAAGCCAACATACGTTTCACGTTTGTTTGTCTTAAGGCCATGATATTACCAACAGTCATGGAAGCCATAGAAATAACGACTACAATAGTTTTGAATGCCTCTGAAATATCAGCATTCATAACATATAGCAATTTATATAAAGTCGCCATAGCAACTACTTTTGCCAAAGTGCTCATCAATGCTGTTGTCAATGCTGGTGAACCTTCGTAAACGTCCGGTGCCCAAAAATGAAAAGGAACTGCAGCGACTTTGAATAACATTCCAATCGTTAACAATACAATGCCGATTGGAAACCAAATTGGCAATTCAGCCGATTGTGATAATTCACTGATTTCAGTAACGTCAAAACTTCCCATCGCTCCATATATTAAACAGATCCCAAACAGAATGATTCCCGAAGCAAAAGAACCCATTAAGAAATACTTCATTCCCGCTTCGTTACTTTTTAAATTCATACGGTCACTTGCCGCAAGAATATAAAGTGATATTGATAATACTTCGATTCCCAAAAAGAACATCGCTAAGTTCCCAAAAGAAACCATTGCTACTGCTCCCGCCAGTAAAAACACTTTTATGGCAATAAAATCAGAAATTTTAGATTGATGATTTTCGTAAAAATTATGTCCTAAAGCCACTAAAAAAATAGTAAGCACAATAAACAAAGAAGAAAACACAGTTGAAAATTTACTAACAATAATCATATTGTTATAGTAACTCTGTGTAGAATTAAATTCAGATATCGTTAAACCAAGAACTGCCAATAATCCAATAATCGTTATTGGAACAATGGCTTTCCTTAAATTAAAAATTTCAAATAAAAGGCATAAAACACCTAATCCTATTATAGCTATTAATGTATTCATTTTTTGATTGTTTGATTTAGGATTTACGAATTAGGATTTACAAACCGACTAATTCTTTATATCTGAAACCTAATTTATTTGTATTAATAATATATTTTAATTGTACTAAAATTTTTACTTTGAACAGAATCATTTTTAATATCTCATAAAAATCTGAAATCAAAAATCGTTAATCTTCATTGTCAAATCCTAAATCCTAATTTCTATGGATAACTTTAAGAATTTCTTCCAGACTTGGTGTGATCAAATCAATGATTGGTTTTGGATACATTCCAAAAAAGAATAGGACAGCAATTACAATTACCAAAGTTATTCCTTCATTGATCGTTACATCAGCAAAAAGTTTTGAATTGGTTTCACCTAACATAGCGTGTTGAAACATTTTCAACATATAATACGCTCCTAAAATTATAGTTAATCCTCCTAAAATGGCAAACCAGATATTAATTTGTGAAAGACTGTATAAAACGGTGAATTCTCCAACAAAATTAAAAGTAGTTGGTAAAGCAACTGATGCCAAAACCAAAATCAAAAACATGGAGGTGAATTTTGGTGTTTGCGTACGGATACCTCCCATTTCAGCAATGGCTCTGGTTTCATATCTTCTGAAAATAATCTCGGCTACAAAAAACAATCCAACAACCACAAAACCGTGCGCAATCATTTGTAAAACTGCCCCACGCAATCCGTCTAATGTCAATGTATAAGTTCCCGCTGCTATTAATCCAACGTGTGCCAAAGAAGAATAGGCTAATAATTTCTTCAAATCTTTTTGCCTCAAGGCTACGATTGAACCATAAATTACACCTGCAATTCCTAGTCCAATAAAGATAAACATGTATTCTTTGGCAGCAAGTGGCGCTAATGGTAATTGCCAACGAATAACGCTGTACAGTCCCATTTTTAGCATAATACCCGATAAAAGCATCGTTCCAACAGTTGGTGCTTTTTGGTACACATTAGCCTGCCAAGTGTGGAAAGGAATCAATGGAATCTTAATAGCATACGCTAAGAAGAAAGCCAAGAATATCCATAATTGTTCGGTTGCAGATAAATTCAATTTATATAAATCTTCCAATAAAAAACTACCTGCTTTTTGATACATATAAACGAAAGCCACAAGCATAAACAAAGATCCTGCAAGTGTGTAGATAAAGAATTTAACTACTGCTTTTTTACGTTCTTCTGTATCTCCGTTACCCCATATTAATGCGATGAAGTAAATAGGAATCAATGATAACTCCCAGAATATATAATATAAAAGACCGTCTACTGCTAAGAATGTTCCTGCCATTGCAAATGACATAAACAAGATTAACGCATAAAATGATTTTGAGTTTTTATAGTCATTTCCAAAAGAAGAGAAAATAATAATTGGTGTCAAAACCGTAGTCAATAAAAGCATTGCTAAGGAAAGTCCGTCTGCTTTTAAGGCAAAAGAAATATTAGGTTTTGTAATCCACTGTTTGATGAAACTGATGTTTTCACCTAAATTATAGTGATTTAATAATACAATAGAACAGCCTGCCGCAGCCAACCCAAAGAACAAAGCCACTTTTGAAGCTAATTTATCGCCTGCAAGAAAGGTTGCAAACGCGCCAACTAAAAGTATAATTAATATTAGAGATACATTCATAGTATAAGATTATTGAGCTAAAAATAAATAGGAAACAATGGCACAAAGCCCTAAAACGAAAACGAACAGATAAAGTCCAATACTTCCATTTTGTATTTTCTTTCCTTGATAACTTATTTCGTTAGTTACTTTTCCGAATCCAAAAACTAATGCGGATAAAGCGGTTTCGACATCATCTCTGAAAAATTTAGACAATCCGTTTATTGATCTTACAAATAAATAATTGTAAATCTCATCAATATAATATTTGTTATAAAGCACTTTAGAAAACCCTGTAATTTCAGCATCTTCAGTTGGAACTGTGTTTTGTTTGATGTATTTTGCATAAGCCAAACCAATCCCTACCAATCCGCCCACAACTGCAATAGCCATCAACATATATTCTGTAGTTCCTAAATGGTGTTCTGCATGCAATAATTTAGGCAAAATAGGAGTTAAATACCCATTCAACCAACTATTTCCCGGCAAACTGATTAATCCGCCTATTGTTGCCAATATTGCTAAAACGATTAAAGGAAAAGTAATCAAAGAAGGACTTTCATGTAAATGGTGTTTTTGCTCTTCCGTCCCTCTGAATTCTTGGAAGAAGGTTAAAAACATCAATCTAAACATATAGAAAGCAGTCATTATAGACGCAACCGAAGCAACAACCCATAACGGAATGTTGTGATGGAACGCCACCAATAAGATTTCGTCTTTTGAGAAAAAACCGGAGAATAATGGAACTCCAGAAATCGCTAATGAAGCAATTAACATCGTGATAAAAGTAATTGGCATCGCTTTTTTCAAGCCACCCATTTTACGCATATCTTGTTCTCCGTGTAAAGCGTGAATAACAGAACCCGAACCCAAGAACAAACAAGCTTTGAAGAAAGCGTGTGTGATTACGTGGAAAACAGCCACTTCATAAGCCCCTAAACCCAAAGCCAAAAACATTAATCCCAATTGAGAAACAGTTGAATACGCTAAGACTTTCTTAATATCATTTTGAACCAATCCAATTGTGGCCGCTACTAGAGCAGTAAATGCTCCAACAATCGCTATAATATCATTTACCAAATGCATACTCGGCAAATCAAGACTGTATAAAAAGTTTAATCTGGTTATCATAAAAATACCTGCAGTAACCATTGTCGCCGCGTGAATCAATGCCGAAACTGGTGTTGGTCCAGCCATCGCATCTGGTAACCAAGTATATAATGGTATTTGTGCTGATTTCCCACAAGCTCCAATAAATAGAGCAAATGCGGCAACACCAATCCAATAGCTATTTAAATTGGTAGCTGTTGAAATAGCCGTTTTTAATGTAGCAAAATCTAACGTCGAGAATAAGCTTCCAAGGATGAAAATTCCAACTAACAGACCTAAATCCCCAATTCGGTTCATGATAAAAGCTTTCTTAGCTGCATCATTGAAATCTTGGTTTTTATGCCAAAACCCAATCAGCAAATAAGAACAAAGACCTACTCCTTCCCATCCGATGAACATTACTAATAAGTTACTTCCTATTACTAAAGTGATCATGAAAAATATAAACAGATTTAAATACGCAAAGAACTTATGCATATTTTCATCATCGTGCATGTAACTGATAGAATACAAATGAATCAAAGATCCAATCCCGGTTACAAAAAGCAACCATAAAATTGACAATTGGTCTAATTGAAATCCGAAATCAACTTTGAAATTACTGATTTGAATCCAGTCAAAAAGTGAAATATGAATTCCTTCTGGTTGTGCTGAAATTCCACTGAAGAAATAAGCGGTAGCAACAAAAGAAACTACTACAGAAAGTGTCCCAATTATTCCAGAAAGCGATTTCCCCAGACTTTTTCCAAAGAAAACATTGATTAAAAATCCTAAAAAAGGAGCAAGAACTAAAACTAAAGCTATATTGGTATTCATTTCCATTTATCCTTTTAAGTTTTTTAAATTATCGATAGTAATTGAGCCTAAGTTTCTAAATATTGAAACTAGAATTGCTAATCCTACCGCAACTTCTGCAGCTGCAACAGCCATCGAGAAAAACACAAAAACTTGTCCTTGCGCATCTTGATGATAGGTAGAAAATGCCACAAACAATAAGTTTACTGCATTCAGCATTATTTCAATTGACATAAATACGATAATAGCATTTCGTCTGTATAACACTCCAAAAACGCCAATACAAAAAAGTATCACGCAAAGGAATATATAATTTTCTATACCTATTTGATTTAAAATATTGTTCATCTTATTTTTGCAGTTTTTCTTTTTTAGACAATAAAACAGTCCCAATCATAGCAACCAAAAGTAATATGGAAGCAAATTCAAAAGGAACCATATATTCGTTTAGTAATATTCTACCTAATACTTTTATAGACTGAAAATCTTCACCAGTTGTAACATATTCTCCAACAATAGGTTTTGAGTTTATAAAAATCAAAATCAGAACGATGCATATCAAACAAAAAGAAACAATAGCACCTAATCTGGTAATCCTTGGTCTGTGGACTTCATGTTGTTCATTCAAATTCATCAACATAATGGTGAATAAAAATAAAATCATAATCGCTCCAGAATAAACAATAATATGAACAATTGCCAAAAACTGCGCATTCAATAACAAATAATGACCTGCAACCGAAAAGAAACAAATCACAAGATAAATAGCACTGTGAATCGGGTTTCTACTAAAAATTGTCAAAAATGCAGTGGCTAATGTAATAATAGATAAAACACAAAAAATGATTTGTATCGGTGTTGCATTAGCTAAATCAGGTATATGTATCATTAATTAGCGTTTTTAAGTTGAGCATTTTTCATTGCCATTTCTAAAGGCATGACCAATTTGTCTTTTCCAAAGATAAAATCTTCTCTTTCATAACTGGAAGGAACTAATACTTTTGAAGTCGTTAGATAAATTGCGTCTTTTGGACAAGCCTCTTCACACAATCCACAAAAAATACAACGCAACATATTAATCTCATATATCGAAGCATATTTTTCTTCTCTGTACAAATGTTTTTCATCCGCTCTGCGCTCTTCCGCTTTCATCGTGATTGCTTCAGCAGGACAAGACAACGCACACAAACCACAAGCTGTACAATTCTCGCGACCTTCCTCATCGCGTTTCAACATATGTTGACCACGATAAACGGGACTCATTTCACGTACTTGCTCTGGATATTGAATCGTTACTTTTCTGGTAAACAAATGCTGAATCGTAATTATCAAACCTTTGACAATCGCAATAAGATACATTCTTTCCCAAAAAGTCATCTCCTTGTTAGAGACCTGCTTTTTTCTTCCCGATAAGGATATACTTTCTATTGACATTTTTTATTTTTATTTGAAGCTTAATCCTGCTATTCGCTATATCTTTTATTTTTTAAAGAAAAAAATAAAAGGATGCCGCTACTATCAGGGCTAGGGCTTTTTCGGTACTAATTAAAATCCTAAATAAGTTGCAATTTCACTTCTCAAAATTACAATTCCGGTAATTATAATATTAATGATCGACAATGGAATTAATATTCTCCAACCCAAATGCATCAATTGATCGTATCTGAATCTTGGAATAGTCCAACGAACCCACATATAGAAAAATATGAATCCACACAACTTGATAAACAAAGCGCCAAATCCTAAAACATTGGCAATATTCACCCCCCAATTTTCAACAACCCAACTCATTCCGGGATAATTATAGCCTCCGAAGAATAAAACCGCTAAAATCGTAGAAGAAATAAACATATTCGCATATTCAGCAAATAAATAAAATCCCATTTTCATCGATGAATATTCCGTGTGGTATCCGCCAATCAATTCACTTTCGCATTCCGCTAAGTCAAATGGTGTTCTATTCGTTTCTGCAAAAGCACAAATTAAAAATATAATAAAAGATAACGGTTGGTAAAACACATTCCAGTTCATTCCTGCCTGTTGTGCCGAAATCTCTCTTAAACTCAACGTTCCGGTCATCATCAACAAAGCAATCATCGAAAGTCCCATCGCCACTTCATACGATACCATTTGCGAAGCAGCACGAACGGCGCCCATCAAAGAGAATTTATTATTAGATGCCCAACCACCAATCATGATTCCATAAACACCTACCGAAACAACTCCAAAAAAGTATAACAATCCAATGTTTAAATCCGTTGCCTGCAGTAAAATATCTCTTCCAAACAAATGCAGTCTGTCTCCCCAAGGAATTACGGCACTCGTCATCAAAGCGGTACTCATAGCAATTGCCGGGCCTACAAAAAACAAAAATCGGTTCGGAGTGTTTGGCTCAAATTCTTCTTTCGAGAATAATTTTAAACCATCGGCAAGTGGTTGAAACAATCCAAAAGGACCGGCTCTGTTTGGCCCAACACGATCTTGAAGCCAAGCGGCCACTTTACGTTCTGCCCAAGTGGAATACATTGCCATCAACATTGTCAAAGCAAAAACTGCAACAATGATGACACTTTTTTCTATGATAATAGTACTATCCATTATTACCCAAGCTTTTTTGATTAATAATGTCTTCTTCGGTCAATGGAATCTCGACCATGCTTATTTTCTTGCGGTCTTCTTCTCTGCCTAAAAGGATATGATCCTCGGTAGCGATTTCCACTTTCTGTAATTTTCTGTTGTATTTATTTTGGTTGATCACCGAATCTTTTTCGAATGCTCTCGGTCCTTCAATAGTCCAATCTGCAATCTCTTTGTGATCAAAACGACATCCATTACAAATAAATTCATCTACTTCATGGTACTCATCTTTTCTTCCGGTAACACGTTGGATTTCGTCCCCAAACATCCAAACCGTAGTTTTTCCGGAACAAGTAGGACAATCTCTATGTGCATTATAAGGCTTACTGAACCAAACTCTAGATTTAAATCTAAATGTTTTATCCGTCAATGCACCTACCGGACACACGTCAATCATATTCCCAGAGAACTCATTATCAACCGCTTTGGAAATACAAGTCGATATATTCGAATGATCGCCTCTATCCATTACTCCGTGAACGCGATCGTCTGTCAATTGATCTGCAACCATTACACAACGGTAACAAAGAATACAACGGTTCATGTGCAATTGAATATTTGGGCCAATATTTTCTGGTTCAAATGTTCTTTTTTCTTCGATAAAACGACTTTCTGATTTCCCGTGTTCAAAGCTTAAATTTTGCAAATCACATTCACCAGCCTGGTCACAAACGGGGCAGTCTAATGGATGATTAATCAATAAAAACTCTGTTACTGATTTTCTGGCTTCAGTTACTCTTGGTGAAGATTTACTATTCACTTCCATTCCGTCCATACAACCAGTGACACAAGATGCCATTAATTTAGGCATTGGTCTTGGATCAGCTTCACTTCCTTTTGCAACTTCAACCAAACAACAACGGCATTTTCCACCGCTTCCTTTTAGTTTAGAATAATAGCACATCGCTGGCGGAACTACTTCTCCACCTATCATACGTGCTGCCTGCAGGATTGTTGTTCCTGGTTCTACTTCTATGCTTTGACCGTCTATGGTTACTTTCATTTTCTGAAATTCTTGACTTTATACGATTACTTTAGAAACTAAATGCTTAACTTTTTCAAAAGGCTCAGCGACAAAATGATCTCTATTTTTTATTTTTTCCGGGAAACGAATATGGTATTCAAATTCCTCTCTAAAGTGACGAATTGCTGCTGCCACTGGCCAAGCCGCCGCATCACCTAATGGACAAATTGTATTCCCTTCAATTTTACTTTGAATGCTCAACAGCAAATCGATATCTTCTTCACGACCGTGACCATTTTCGATTCGGTGCAATACTTTTTCCATCCAGCCTGTTCCTTCACGACAAGGAGAACATTGACCACAACTTTCATGGTGATAAAAACGGGAGAAATTCCAAGTATTACGAACAATACAAGCAGTATCATTATAAACAATAAATCCACCTGATCCTAACATAGAACCAGTTGCAAATCCACCGTCACTTAACGATTCGTATGACATCAAACGATCTTCGCCAGCGGCAGTTTTATAAATTAAATGGGCAGGTAAAACGGGAACGGAACTTCCTCCCGGTACAAAAGCTTTTAAAGGTCTGTCCGAACTCATTCCGCCCAAATATTCATCAGAATTCATGAATTCGTAAACACTTAATCCCAATTCAATTTCATAAACACCAGGATTTTTTATATGTCCTGAAGCCGAAATTAATTTGGTTCCTGTAGAACGGCCGATTCCAATTTTAGCATATTCCGCACCTGTATTGTTGATAATCCAGGGCACAGCAGCGATTGTCTCTACGTTATTTACAACCGTTGGATTTGCCCAAAGTCCTGAAATAGCAGGAAATGGTGGTTTGATACGAGGATTTCCTCTTTTTCCTTCCAAAGATTCAATCAATGCAGTTTCTTCCCCGCAAATGTAAGCTCCAGCACCACAATGAACATAAAGTTCTAAATCGTATCCTGAACCTAATATATTTTTACCCAAAAATCCAGCAGCTTTTGCTTCATTAATGGCTCTTTCTAATATTTTATATACCCACATGTATTCGCCACGAATGTAGATGTATGAAAGGTTTGCACCCAAGGCATAACTGGAAGTAATCATTCCTTCGATCAATAAATGAGGAATAAATTCCATCAAATAACGATCTTTGAAAGTTCCTGGTTCTGATTCATCCGCATTACAAACTAAATGTCTTGGCTTTCCTGATTTTTTATCAATAAAACTCCATTTCATTCCTGCAGGAAAACCTGCCCCACCACGACCGCGCAATCCGGAAGTTTTCACTTCTTCGACTACTTCGTCAGGTGTTAAAGTTTTTATTGCTTTTTCTACTGAAGCATAACCCCCGTTTTGACGGTATACTTCGTAGGTTTTAATTCCTGGAATGTTTATTTTGTCTAATAATATTTTTTGTGACATATTATTTATCGTGTACTATTATTGTATCGTTTTTGCAATCTTCAATTAACTGGTCAATTTTTGCTGCAGTCAAATGTTCTTTATAAAAATCGCCTAACTGCATCATTGGGGCGTATCCGCAAGCTCCTAAACACTCAACTCCTCTTACTTCAAATAATCCGTCTGGCGTTGTTTCCCCCACTTTTACTCCTAATTTCTCACAGGTGTAATCCATTAAATCTTCTACTCCATTCAAACAACAGGGAGACGTTTGACAAAATTCGAACATGTATTTTCCAACTGGTCTTTGGTTGTACATCGTATAAAACGAAACCACTTCGTAGACCTCGATCGGCTTGATCAAAAGGATTTCGGCAACTTTATTCATTAATTCGATACTCAACCAATTCTCGTGAGCATCTTGAACTTCATGCAAAACAGGCAATAATGCCGATTTTCTTTTGTCTTCAGGATAATGACTAATCAATTCATTGATGCGATTCATCAATGCTTCGGTCATGTTTATTTCTTGTTTGTGATACGTACGTTCCATTTTTTATTATTTCAAATTTTGAATGCTAAATTTTAAATGTTTTTTTTTGATTTTCATTCATCATTTATAATTCATCATTTATAATTTTATTAAGCGTCTAATTCTCCGGCAATAACATTTAAACTTGACAAAATAACAATTGCATCCGATAGCAATGAGCCTTTAATCATTTCCGGATACGCTTGATAGTAAATAAAACAAGGTCTGCGGAAATGCAATCTATAAGGCGTTCTACTTCCGTCTGTAACCAAATAAAAACCTAGTTCGCCGTTTCCACCTTCAACTGGATGGTATATTTCAGCAACTGGAACAGGAATTTCTCCCATTACAATTTTAAAATGGTAAATTAATGATTCCATATTAGTGTACACATCTTCTTTTGGAGGAAGGTAATAATCTGGAACATCAGCATGAAAGTCATTTCCTTCCGGCATTTTTGCTAATGCTTGACGAATAATACTCAAACTTTCCCAAACTTCGGCATTACGAACACAAAAACGATCGTACGTATCTCCTGATTTTCCAACAGGAATAATAAAATCGAAATCTTCGTAAGAAGAATAGGGTTGTGCCACACGAACATCGTAATCAACACCCGCAGCACGTAAATTTGGACCTGTAAATCCATAAGCCATAGCTTGTTCAGCAGTTATAGCCCCTACATTTACTGTTCTGTCAATAAAAATTCTATTTCTTTCGAATAAGTTTTCAAATTCTTTCCAAGCAGCTGGAAATTCTTCTAAAAACACATCTAATTTTCTAAAAGCTTCTGGCGACCAATCTCTTTCGAAACCACCAATTCTTCCCATATTAGTAGTCAAACGGGCTCCACAAATTTCTTCGTAGATTTCGTAGACTTTTTCTCTAAATTGGAACACATATAAAAATCCGGTATAGGCTCCGGTATCTACACCAAGAATGGAATTACAGATAATATGGTCCGTAATTCTTGCCAACTCCATTACTATTACCCTTAAATATTGCGCTCTTTTAGGAACTTCAATATCCAATAGTTTTTCTAATGTCATCCACCAACCCATATTATTTATAGGCGAAGAACAATAGTTCATTCTATCAGTAAGAGGGGTGATTTGGTAAAAAGGACGGTTTTCAGCAATTTTTTCGAAAGCTCTGTGAATGTAACCAATCGTTGGTTCCGCTTCCAGAATTCGTTCTCCATCCATCAACAAAATATTTTGAAAAATACCATGTGTTGCTGGGTGAGTAGGCCCTAAATTCAAAATCGAAAGCTCGCTTCCGTCTTCGTTTAGCTGTTCCTTTATTCTTTTAGCATAGCGATGCTCTGGTGGTAATAATAGTTCTGACATTTATTTAATGTGAAAAATTATAATAGTGAGTATTTTTAATAATTGTCTGTCGTTCTTCCAAAGAAACGGTCATCTTTATCCGTTCTTCCGCTATCTTCCATTGGAAATTCTTTTCGCATTGGAAAAGAAATCATTTCATCCATATTCAAAATACGTTTCAATTGTGGATGACCAATGAAGTTTATGCCATAAAAATCAAACGTTTCTCTTTCCATCCAATTTGAACTTAAGAAAATATTAGATATCGTTTTTATTTCTGGATTTTCACCATTGATAAATGCCTTGATTTTAATTCTTTTGTTTTCGTACCAATTGTGCAAATGATAAACAACTGCAAATTGATGATCCACATCATTGTCAGGGTAGTGAATCCCACACAAATCAGTCAAAAAATGAAAACGTAATGTAGGGTCATTTTTCAAAAAAAGAATCACCGCCGTAATTTTATCGGCAGCAACTTCAAATGAAAATATATCTTTTTCTTGCTTGAATTCAAAAACAGCCGAATCAAATGTTTCGACTAATTTTTCTTGGATTTGTATTGTTTCTAGCGCCATTATTTTATTTGATATTATAAGAAGCCAATAATTCTTGGTATTCTGGAGAACTTCTTCTTCTTACAGATTCGTTTCTTACTAATTCCTGCAATTTCATAACACCATCAACAATTTGTTCTGGTCTTGGCGGACAGCCAGGAACATAAACATCAACCGGAATTACTTTATCAATCCCTTGCAAAACAGAATAGGTATCAAAAATTCCACCTGAACAAGCACAAGCACCAACAGCAATTACCCAACGAGGTTCTGACATTTGCTCATAAACCTGACGTAAGATTGGCGCCATTTTTTTTGAAATTGTCCCCATTACCATTAGCATATCCGCTTGACGAGGAGAAAAACTCACTCGCTCCGAACCAAAACGTGCTAAATCATAATGCGAAGCCATTGTAGCCATAAATTCAATCCCACAGCAAGAAGTCGCAAAAGGCAAAGGCCATAATGAATTAGCGCGAGCCATTCCCACAACATCATTCAGTTTTGTAGCGAAGAAACCTTCCCCAACAACACCTTCAGGTGGCTCAACCATATTTATTTTAGAATTGCTCATTTTTTATTATTTTGAATTATAAACTTCGAATTATAAATTACAATGAAACCATTTAAAATTTAGAATTCAGCATTTAAAATAAATCTTTATTCCCACTCTAACGCTTTCTTTTTGATAATGTAAAAAAAGCCTACCAAAAGCAAAAGCATAAAAATTACCATTTTAACCATTCCTTCCATTCCCAATTCTTTAAAATTGATTGCCCAAGGGTAAAGAAAAATCACCTCAACGTCAAACAAAACAAATAATATAGCAACAAGAAAATATTTAACTGAAAATGGAATCCTTGCGTTACCTACTGATTCGATACCGCATTCGAAATTTTTATCTTTGATTTCAGAGTTCCGTTTTGGACCTAATTTCCCAGAAATAAGTATTGTTCCAACTACAAAACCTACAGCTAAAACAAACTGCATTAAAATAGGAATATAATTTAATTGATCGGACTGCATAAGTATGTTTTTTTCGTGCAAAAATAAGCAACAAAGATAGGTTTCAAGGAATTAAAACACAAGCTAAAAACTGAAATTAATTTCTATGAAAATATGATTTTCTCGCAATTTTTAATGATTATAAATAATTTCGTATTCACAATGTCCTTTTTTCATAATAAAGCAAAAAAAAACGCTCCGAATATATCGGAACGTTTTAAACATTCGTAGGCAAAAAAAATAAATTTTTATGCTTAGATCACTGCTACTTTCGCAGCAACTTTTCCTTTTCTTCCTTCTTCTTCTTCATAACTAACTCTGTCACCTTCGCGTAATTCTTCCGCGTTGATTCCTGATGCATGAACAAAAATGTCTTTTCCTGTTTCTTCGTCTGTAATGAATCCGTAACCTTTAGATTCATTGAAAAATTTAACTGTACCTGTACGCATTGTAATAGTAATAATAATTTATAATGGAGCAAATGTAATATTTAATACAATACGAAAGACATTCTTATGTTTTTATTTTGTAAAAATATTGATATTCAACGTTTTCTGACAAATTTAAACGATAAACTACAACTCCGCCAATTTTATATGGAGCTCTTTTAACTGTGATTCATCTATTGCAGATGGAGCGTCAATCATAACATCTCTTCCTGAATTGTTTTTTGGAAAAGCAATAAAGTCCCGAATCGTTTCCTGACCACCTAAAATCGCTACTAATCTATCCAATCCAAAAGCCAAACCTCCGTGTGGCGGTGCACCAAACTGGAATGCATCCATCAAGAATCCGAATTGTGCTTTCGCTTCTTCTTCGGTAAAACCTAGATATTTAAACATCAATTGTTGTGTAGCTTTATCGTGAATACGAATTGAACCTCCTCCAATTTCATTTCCATTTAAAACCATATCATACGCATTAGCACGAACTTTTCCTGGATTTGTTTCCAATAAATGCATGTCTTCCGGCTTAGGAGACGTAAAAGGATGGTGCATAGCATGGTAACGACCGCTTTCTTCATCAAATTCCAATAATGGAAAATCAACAACCCAAAGTGGCGCAAATTCAGTTGGCTTTCTCAAACCTAATCGTGTTGCTAATTCCATACGCAACGCACTTAACTGTCCCCGTGTTTTATCAGCTGGTCCAGAAAGCACAAAAATCATATCTCCTGACTGTGCTCCTGTAGTTTTTGCCCAATTGCTTAAATCATTTTGATCGTAGAACTTATCTACTGATGATTTATAAGTTCCATCTTCGTTGCATTTTACATAAACCATTCCTGACGCACCAACTTGAGGACGTTTTACCCAGTCAATTAATCCATCTATTTCCTTACGGGTATAATTCCCAACTCCGGGAACAGCTATTCCAACAACTAATTCTGCAGCATTGAAAACTGGGAATTCTTTGCTTTTAGCTACTTCATTCAGCTCGCCAAATTCCATTCCGAAACGGATGTCCGGTTTGTCATTTCCATATGTTTTCATGGCATGCTCGTAAGTCATTCTAGGGAATTTCTCTACTTCAATACCTTTTATTACTTTTAATAAATGTCTTGTCAACCCTTCGAAAATATTCAAAATATCTTCTTGTTCCACAAAAGCCATTTCGCAATCGATTTGTGTAAATTCCGGTTGTCTGTCAGCACGTAAATCTTCATCACGGAAACATTTCACGATTTGGAAATATTTATCCATTCCACCCACCATCAATAACTGCTTGAAAGTTTGCGGTGATTGCGGCAAGGCATAAAATTGTCCTTCATTCATTCGAGAAGGAACAACAAAATCTCTCGCTCCTTCCGGAGTAGACTTAATTAAATAAGGTGTTTCCACTTCGCAAAAATCCAAATCTGAAAGATACTTGCGCACTTCCATCGCTACTTTATGACGAAAAAGCAAACTGTTTTTCACAGGATTCCTTCTAATGTCAAGGTAACGGTATTTCATTCGGATATCTTCTCCACCATCTGTCTCATCTTCAATCGTGAAAGGTGGCGTAAGCGAAGCGTTTAGAATGTTCAATTCAGTAACTAAAATTTCTACCTCTCCTGTTGGAATGTTTTTATTTTTGGCTTCACGCTCAATAACAGTTCCTTTTACCTGAATTACAAATTCACGCCCTAATGTTTTTGCCAATTCGAAAACTGATTTTTCAGAACGTCCTTCGTCAAAAATTAATTGCGTAATTCCGTAACGGTCCCGCAAATCAACCCAATTCATAAATCCCTTATCGCGTGATTTCTGAACCCAACCTGCGAGTGTAACTTCAGTATTAATATGCGAGGCGTTCAATTCGCCACAATTATGACTTCTATACATGATCTAAATTTTAGATTGCAAAAGTAAACACAAAAATCAAATTAATCCCTAAAAATTATACCCATAGGTACTATTTAAAATAAAATATTATGTTAATGTTTAAAATTTTTATAGGTAATTTCCTTTATTTTTAAAATGCTATAAATTCAAAAACAATTAATTATGAAGAAACATTTTTTGAGCGCCCTTGTTCTAATCAGTACTTTGAGCACTATATGTCAAAACAAAAAATATATGACTTTTCAGGCTGAAATAGCTAACAAGAATGGAGACGCAATCTACATCCCTGACAATAAAAACAAATTAATCAAAAAAATCCAAGTCAATAAAGAAGGTGTTTTTAAAGACACCATGAATGTTGTCACAGGTAGATATAGTTTATGCTACGGTAATGAATTTACGATAGTATACTTGAAAAATGGCTTTGATTTAAAGCTAAAAATGGACACCAAACAATTTGATGAATCGATAGTATATAGCGGAAAAGGAGCAATAGAAAATAATTTTTTAGCTCAAAATTCTCTATTCGATGAACAAACAAACATAGGCCCCTTACTTACTTCTACCGAAGCTGATTTCACGAAAGGACTTGATAAGAAAAAAGTGGATGATTTGAAGCGATTGGAAAACCCAAAATTAGATCCTGTTTTTGTCGCTCTTCAAAAGAAAAGTATTGATAAAAATCACAATGGTATCGTTAAATACTTCAAAATGAATTATGAATCTAATTTAGCTAAAAGCAAATTAGTAAATACGATGTCTCCTTCTTTCTTTTGATTATGATAATTACGCGGGAGGTAAGACAAAATTAGAGGATTTAAAAGGCAAGTATGTTTACATTGACGTTTGGGCGACTTGGTGTGGCCCTTGTCGTGCAGAAATTCCTTTTAAAAAAAAAAATGAAGGAAAATACCATGATAAAAACATTTCATTTGTAAGCATTTCAATAGATGTGCAAAAAGATATGGAAAAATGGAAAACATTAATAAAGGACAAAGAATTAGGTGGAATACAACTTTTTGCAGATAACGATTGGAATTCTAAATTTGCTAAAGACTACGGAATCAACAGTATTCCAAGATTCATACTGATTGATCCAAACGGAAAAATTATAAATGCTGATGCACTAAGGCCTTCAGCTCCAAAATTAGAAATCCAATTAAACACACTCTTAAATTAATTTATATCAAATGAGCAACAAAGTCAATACGAAAGTGTTGGCTTTGTTTGTGTCTAAAAAAATTCCAATGTTAAGCTTTTGTCTAATGTTACTAAATTGTTATCTAAAAGTTTTTTTAATGTAAAGTATTCGTTAATTTTGATAAAGAAATGTAAAATATTAAAAACTCAAGATATGAAAAAATGTATTATTTTAATTGCAATATTATTCTCAGGAATGATTTTTGCACAAGAATCAAAACCAGTATTGGAACCTTTTGGTAAAAAGCTAAAAGCAACTTACTTTTTTGAAAATGGTCAAGTGCAACAAGAAGGTTTTTTTGAAAATGGAAAACTACAAGGAGTTTGGGTTGCTTATGATGAAAAAGGAAACAAAATTTCGTCAGGAGAATATAAAAATGGTCAAAAAACTGGTAAATGGTTTTTTTGGTCTGAAAAAAATGACAATGGCTTCCATAATTTAACTGAAGTTGATTACTCTAATAACACTATCGCTTCCATTAAAAACTGGAAACAAGAAGCATTAGTTAACAGAAACTAAAGATTATTTTACTTAAATAAAAAGCTTTCGCACAAAACGAAAGCTTTTTTTAGTTCTATCAGTGTCTAGTCTTGAAATAGCGACACACAAAAACATCGTTATGGAAGTAAACACCAATTTTGTTAAGCATATTAAGAGAGATTACAGTACACCCTTAAAGCTACAAAACGCAAAACTGTCTAATCATTATATGGTGAATTCGATATTTAGGACTCCTGTGTTTGAAAGATTGTAAACAGACAATTCTCAAAAGATTATTTTAGTTATTAAACATGTTGCTTTAGCAATCAAGTTATTATAGAAAAAGAAAAAAATGGAGTATAAAGGAAAATCTATCAGACCGTTTATTGGCGCTAAAAATTATGAAATATCACGTAATTTTTATCGTGATCTTGGATTTCAAGAACATATTTTATCTTCTGATATGAGCTATTTCAACACGGATGGCTTGGGTTTTTATTTGCAAAATGCCTATGTTAAAGATTGGGTAGACAATACAATGGTTTTTATGGAAGTAGATGACGCAAACCAATTTTGGAACGAATTATTGGAATTAGAACTTACTGTAAAATATGAAAATGTAAAATTAGTAGCTATCCGCGAGCTTGATTGGGGAAAAGAATGTTTCTTACATGATCCATCAGGAATTTTATGGCATTTTGGAGAATTTAATACGAAATAAGATTTTAGACAAGTAATTATACATCAATGAAGTATAAAATTGCAAAAAAACATAATTAGACCAACCAAAACCCAATATTAGAATTATAAAACATAACTGTTTATACCCCTGAACTTTAAAAATTTTATTATTATTATTATTATTATTATTATTATTATTATTATTATTATTGCCTTATTATTTGTAGCCAACGGTTTATGTTATGCACAAAAAGAATCAATGAACTGGAATGGTAAAAAATGTGCCGTGGTCCTAACCTATGACGATGCACTGAATATTCATCTTGATAAAGTAATCCCGATCCTTAATTCATTTAACTTTAAAGCAACATTTCACCTAATCACATCATCACCAGTCGTTACGGCTAGAATAGATTACTTCTGTATTTAAAAGAAAGAGAAAAAGATATTTGGGTTACCACAATGGTAGATTTAACTAAATACATCAAAAAAAAGTGTGAAACCAAACGAATTTAGTTTCACACTTTTAATAAAATATCAACTACTAATTTTTACCAGAACTTCACGTACAAAGCAAAAATAATCAATAGCGTTATTACAATCAATACAGTTGTTTGTGGTTTTACCTTAAACATTTCTGTATCTAATTCGAATGCTTTTGGATTCACTTTTGGTCCAGCAAAACTGATGGCAATCATTAGAAGCATCGTAAACACAAAAGACAATCCCATACAAATATGGAATGGGATTTCGAAACCACCTTTTCCATTGGCGAAAGCTGTGTATAACAATGTTTCATTACCAAACAATGCAGGTGCAAATTCATTAAACAAAACTGACAATAAGAAACCAGAGATTACCCCTACTATAGCAGCTGTACCCGTTGTTCTTTTCCAGAACATTCCAAGGAAGAACATAGCAAATACACCTGGACTAATAAACCCTGTATATTTTTGAATGTAAGTGAAACCACCCACACCACCAATTCCTAAAACATCATTCCAAGTAAACAAAACAGCAAGAAGCATTGCAGCAAAAACTGCATATCTACCGATGTTTACTTGAGCTCTATCGGTAGCGTCTTTTTGAATGTATTTTTTATGTACATCCAAAGTATAAATAGTAGAAATACTGTTCACTTTACCTGCTAAAGAAGCAACAATCGCAGCTGTCAAAGCAGCCACAGATAATCCTTTTAAACCTGTAGGAAGAAATGTCAACATTGCTGAATAGGCTCCGTCTTTTCCACCAACTAATTGTGGTAAATGCCCATTTTCGTGTAAAACAAAAGCAGCAATACCAGGCAACATAACGATAAGTGGCATTAATAATTTCAACATACCGGCAAACAATATACCAGTTCGGGCAGTTTGTAAATCCGCTCCCAAAGCTCTTTGAGTAATGTATTGGTTACAACCCCAGTAATTCAAATTAATAATCCAAATTCCTGCTAAATAGGACATCATCCCTGGAAAAGTAAGATACTTATTGATTTCCAATTGAGAAGACGCAGCTGTAGGTCTTGGAATAATCATTTTGAAATGCTCCGGTGCTTTTTCCATTAACACTTTGAAACCAGCGATTGCGTTTTCACCAAAACCAAAATAGTGTCCAACGGTAGTCAAAGCAATATAAGAAGTAACTAATCCTCCGATGATCAAAACAGCAACCTGAATTACATCCGTATACGCCACCACTTTCATTCCTCCTAAAGAAATCAGCAATGCAAAAAGAGCTAAACCAATCATAATAGCGTGTAGGTATTCCCCACCAGCTAAACCATTAATGGCAACAGCTCCTAAATATAAAATAGAAGTTAAGTTTACAAAAACATATAAAAACAACCAAAAAACAGCCATAATTAAAGCCGTAGATTCGTTATATCTGGTTTTTAAAAATTGGGGCATGGTATAAATCTTATTTTTTAAATAAACAGGAATAAACCAAACTGCAACAATAATCAAAGCAATAGCAGCAATCCACTCATAAGCAGCAACAGCAATTCCTAAAAAGAATCCCTCTCCACTCATTCCGATGAATTGTTCTGCCGAAATATTAGAAGCAATCAATGAAGCACCAATAGCCCACCAAGTAAGAGTTCCTTCTGCAAGAAAATAAGCTTTTGCATCGTGTTCGTTTTTTTCACGTTTGCGATAGATGGTATATCCATAGGTGGACACCACGATAAAATAGATAATAAATACTGCGTAATCCGCAAAAGCAAGGTTCTGGTTCATGAGTAAATGGTTTTTTAGAAATTAATATAAATGAATGCGACTTGTACTATTTTTTTATTATTAACTGAACTATTTTTATTTTTTACATAAAACACATCTTATAATTTGGTTAAAAATATACAATTCCATTACAAAATTTAAGTATAAAATGTGATATGTGTTTAAATTATATTGTTATTTTATGAATTACGAAAGTCAAAAGTAAAATAAAAATATTTATTTATGTCATTTATAAATGTATTTTTTACATTTATTACCATTATGTAAGTTAAATACTTAAAAGAGTGGTATTCCCCCGTATTAAATACTAATTTTATTTCTGATTCATTTCACTGGTTTACAATACTGTTTTTATTTATTTTAGTTGCTCTTTTTGATTTTCTGCTCCCATTTCCAAGCACTTGCCATCCCTTCTTCAAGAGTTGACTCTGTTTTCCAGCCAAGAATGTTATTCGCCTTATCCGTATTGGCATAAGCCGAAATCACATCTCCTTCCCTTCTATCAACAATCTTGTAGGGCAATTTTTGTCCACTTACTTTTTCGAAAGCAGCAATAACTTCTAAAACTGAGCTTCCTGTTCCCGTTCCCAGATTAAAAGTTTCTATTTTAGCTAAATTCTTTTTGTTTACCAATCGCTGCAAAGCAATAACATGCGCTTTAGCCAAATCGACAACATGAATATAGTCTCGTACACAAGTCCCGTCAGTTGTTGGGTAATCATCCCCATAAACGGATAATTCTTTTCTCAATCCAATTCCGGTTTGGGTAATAAAAGGCACTAAATTTTGGGGAGTTCCTATAGGCAATTCACCAATTTCTGTTGATGGATGAGCACCAATAGGATTAAAATAACGCAACAAAATAGCGTTAATCCCACTTACTTTTGTAACATCCGTAATGATTTCTTCACCAATTTGTTTGGTATTCCCATAAGGTGATATTGCTGGTTTAACTGAGGCACTTTCATTAATCGGCATTGTTTCGGCTTGACCATAAACAGTACATGATGAGCTGAAAATAAAATGAGACTCCAGTTTTTGTTGCAATTCCTGAAGCAAGTAGATTAGAGTATTAATATTGTTTTCATAATACAGTAATGGGTTTCCTACACTTTCACCAACTGCTTTAGAAGCTGCAAAATGAATTACACCAGAAACATCAGAATGTCTTTTGAAAAAATCCTGAACTGATGCTTTCTCTCTCAAATCAAGCTTTTCAAAAACCGGCATTATACCTGTTATAGCAACTATGCCCTTTAAAACTTCTTCAGACGAATTAGAAAGATTATCAATAATCACAACTTCAAAACCTTCATTTTGTAATTCAACTACAGTGTGCGAACCAATAAATCCCAATCCGCCAGTAACTAATATTTTCATAATTTATTTTTTATACTATTTAAAAACAGTAAATTCAGTAGATAACTTCTAAATCATTAATTATCTTTTTAACTATTTGGTTGCCTTATTTTACTTCGTTAATCTCTAAAACTACACTCGTTCTTTTCAAAGAAACATTTGGATTTATTCCAGCTTTCATTAAGAAATCGCCTGAGTAAACTTTATCAGAAGCTATAGATGAAGTAATACCTGGATACACGTTAATTTCTTTTACCGTATATTTTTTCTTTGGATTTAATCCGTTTAATACAACTGGTCGCTCAGTAGCAGTAATATTAAATCTATTATTCACTAAGTAGTTAAAAACAACTGCTTTACTTTTCTCTGGATTTACATACATCAATGCTGCAATATTGTTTTCGTGAGGATTCACTAGTCGAAACATATCGCCATGCCAAACTATATCTTTAAATGAATTGTAATTCGAAATAGCTTGTTTGCAAAATGTTTTATCATCAGGGTTTAATTTGCTTGCTACAATATCAAAACCCAATTTTCCCATACTAGCCACATCAACTCTAAATTTTAGTGGTTGTTTTCCCCAATCGGTCACGTGGTTACAAGTTGCAATCGAAGGGAAGAAATAGGAGTAATCCCATTGAACAAAAATTCTTTCCAAAGGTTCGGTATCATCTGTTGGCCAAAATTCTGTAAAATACTTCAAAAATTCATAATCACCACGTCCACCGCCACCAGAACATAACATCATTGGAACTTTTGGATATTTGGCACGAATTCGTTGCAGTACTTTATACAATCCTTTAGTGTAATCTACATACAAATTAGATTGTGGCAATCCTTTTTTATTAAGGTATGCGGAATAGGCGTTATAAATAGTCGCATTACAATCCCATTTTATAAATGCTAATTCTGGATTTTTTACAAATAGATTATCTACAATTCCAAAAACAAAATCTTGAACTTCGGGATTCGACAAATCTAAAACGAGCTGATTTCTATAATAAATCTCAGGTCTTTCTGGTTGACGAATGACCCAGTCTAAATGTTTTTCATATAACTCGCTTTTAGGATTTACCATTTCTGGTTCTATCCAAATACCAAATTTAACTCCTTCTTTTTTAGCTTCTTTTACTAAATAGCCCAAGCCGCTTGGAAGTTTCTTTTTATTCTCCTGCCAGTCACCAAGCCCTGCATCATCATTATTTCTTGGATATTTATTGCCAAACCATCCATCGTCTAACAAAAACATATCAACACCCAAATCTTTTGCATCTTTAAACAAGCCTTTAAGTTTATTTTCATCAAAATCAAAATAAGTGGCTTCCCAATTGTTCAATAAGGTAAGACGTTCGCCTTGACCATCAAGAAGTCTGTATTTTCTTGCCCAATCGTGAAGGTTTCTACTGGCTTCGCCTGTACCATTATTTGAAAGTGCATAAATTAAAGAAGGAGTTTTAAAAATTTCGTTTGGAGCCAATGAATATTCAGAAGCAAAAGGATTGATTCCAGCAATTAGTCTAAGATTTTTATTAGAGTCGATTTCAAATTCAAGTTTAAAATTACTACTCCAAGCTAATTGACCTAACATCACTGTTCCATCATTTTCTGAAGCTGGTTTTCCAAAAGAAACCATAAAATTAGGAGTTTGTGTAAGCATCGCTCTAGTTCCTAATTTTGTATCTAAAGATCTTATTCCCTGCACAAGCTTAGTTTCAACAGGTTGCATTTCTTTTAGATATTCTCCTTGAAAACTGGTGAGATAGAAATCTTTTCCTCCAAAAAACAAATTTGCTGAAGCGTATTTTTGTAACAATACCGCTTTCTTCTCGTTATGTTTTATCTCAGTCCATTGCTCAATTACATTTTCTTTTGCCCAAACTTTATAAAACAAAGTTACCTCAAACGGATAAATTGGATCTTTAAGAATAATACTGGTAATCGAACTATTAGCGTCTATTTTTTCAGTTTTATGACTTACATATTTTAGTTCTAAAGAAGTATTTCCATCTGCATGTTTGACCTGAATGGCTGGTTCAGAAAGATTCCAAGTGCCCGATGGCGTGTATGCAGAATTGTAAATTCCCTGATTAGAATAATCATAATTATATCCCGCCGAAACCGTTGCAAATTCATTTTCATTTTCAAGTGGTTTACCAAAATAAACTGTCATCAAACGATTATTATTATCTGTTTGCAACAACATCATATTGCTATTAGTTGCGATAGGTATTGTAACTTTTTGCGCCCATAAACTGATGACACCAAACATAAAAAACAATGTAAAAACACCCTTTTTATTGAAACAGAATTTTAGTTTTTCTTTCATAATAAATAATTTTAACAGCACCTTTCTATCAGCTCATTTTATTTCACCCCTATTTATAATTGCTAAAACAGGAGTGAAATTTTTATTTTTTATTTCTTTTTAGGTTTAATAACAAAACCGTAATTATATTCTTTATTTTTCAATTGATATTGTTCGTGTGGCATAGCGCCCCAACTGTTGTCTCCACCAACACCTCTTTGTGCTAAATCAACACATACTACAACTTCATGACGTGGTGTAATATCATTAGTATGACGGTGTTTTTTAGTCAAACCTGGATCAAAATCTTCAGGATAATTATTTAATGCGCTTACCCCTAGCGGCTGTAAACCTTCAATTTCAATACCATTTCCTGAACTATTTGTAAGTGTTAACCAACGAACGTCCGTTTTATATCCATTTTCTTGAGGACGTGTGTAAGGAACATATTGATCGGCAACTTTACTTTGGTAAATTCCTTTCAAAGAAGAGGTATTTCTATCTTGATAGTTTTCCCAAGGTCCTCTTCCATAATAACTAAAATTATCTAACTCCTTTTTAAGTGAGAATAGCATCCCAAAACGAGGCATTTCGGCTAATTGATTTTCTCCCGCTTTGAATGAATTTTCCACCGTTAAACTACCAGTAGAATCCATTGTGTAAGTAATTGTATAAGCGGAAGCTACATCCTTTAAGAAAAGGTGAGCCACTACTATCGTTTTACCGGACACTTCTTTGACCTCAATAGCATCCAAATTACTGAATCTTCCCACTGTTCTCCATACATTACTGCTTACTTGCATATAATTACCAAAATCATTATCCGTAGGTGCTCGCCAAAAATTAGGAACCGGCATTTGATTGAAATAATATTCGTCGTTAGATTTATATTGTTGCATTAAACCCGTTTTCTTATTTATAGTCACTTCAACACCAGCTGCACTAAGAGTGACCTTATCTTCAGTATTTTTAACTATAGGATTTGTACCAGCATCAGCTGCTTTAACAAAGTATTTAGGCTCTCCAATTGAAAACTGTTCGCGGGCTACTTCAAAATTTTGAGGTAAAACTTCAGTACCATCTTTTGTGTAGGCAAAAATATTTAAAAGATATTCTACTCCGTCTTCGGTAGATAATTTTGGCAATTCTAGCTGAACCTGTTTCTTAGATTGTGGTGCAAGACGAATAGCAATAGTTCCCGTTTTGACAACTAACCCATTTTTCAGCACTTCATATTTGAAAAGATATTTATCAAGATTGGTATAACTAAATCCATTTTCTATTTGAACAAGTCCTTTTTTCAAATCAACTCCTGAAAATAAAATATCTTGGTACACTTTTTTAACTTCAAAAGCACCTGGATGGGGCGTACGATCTGGCCAAACTAAACCGTTGTGACAGAAATTCTCGTCATTGGTATAATTTTGACTTCCCATATCACCACCATAGGCCCAGTATTTACGTCCTACTTCATCAGTCATTTCAAATCCTTGATCTACCCAATCCCAAATAAATCCTCCTTGCATGTTTTTGCTACTGCGAATAACATCCCAATATTCTTGAAAATTTCCACTGCTATTGCCCATAGCATGAGCATATTCACACATAATAAAAGGGCGTTTTACGTCCTTACGTTTAGCATATTCTTTCATGTAATCCATACTTGGATACATCGGACAAACCACATCCGTATTTTCTTTTTCTCCTGCTTGCTCAAATTGAACCAATCGTGTTTTATCTCTATTTTTTATCCAATTATAAGCCTCTTGAAAAACTGGTCCGTTTCCGCATTCATTACCCAAAGACCAAAGAATAACCGAAGGTTGGTTTTTGTCGCGTTCCACTAAGCTATAAATACGATCCATGTGAGCGGCTTTCCACTCCGGAAGATAAGCAGGATGTTTTGTTTTATCAAAAGAGCCTTGTAATTCAGCTCCCATTCCATGACTTTCAATATTAGCTTCATCTACCAAGAATAAACCATATTTATTGCATAGTTTCACCCACATTAAGTTATTTGGATAATGACTGCAACGCACCGCATTAATGTTTAATTGCTTCATCAACTTAATGTCCTTCATCATGGTTTCTTTATCCTGATAATGACCTGTTTTAGGATTATGTTCATGAATATTCACACCATGAACCATAATTCGGATGCCATTGACCAATAATTGCCCGTTCTTCAATTCTACTTTTCGGAAACCAATTTGCGTAGCAACCGTTTCAATAAAATTTCCATTCTCATCCTTTAGCGTAAGCAATAAAGCATAAAGATTTGGTGTTTCATTACTCCATAATTTAGGTGTAGAGACATTTTGTGTAAAAGTTGTTGATTCAACTGAATTAGCTCCTATATTAATTTTTATTATTTTCTTAAAAACTTCTTTCCCGGCTGCATCTACTAATTTAGCTTCAACAATTTGGTTGTTTTTTGCAACCAAATTCATATTCTTGAGTTTAACATCAACAGACAGACTTCCGTTTTTATAGGAAGCATCAAGATCAGGACGTGCAAAGAAATCAGCAATACGGGTATTAGTTGTACTATAAAGATAGACATCGCGGTCGATTCCTGACAAACGCCAAAAATCTTGGTCCTCTAAATACGATCCATCACTCCAACGATACACCTCAACAGCAACTTGATTTTTACCGGCTTTTACATATTTAGTTATATCAAATTCCGTTGGACTTTTTGTATTTTCACTATACCCAACTTTTTCTCCATTTACCCAAATATACATCGCTGAAGTTCCTGCTTCAAAATGAAGGTAAACACGGCGTCCGTTCCAGTTTTCTGGCAACTCGAAAGCACGTCGGTATGACCCCACTGGATTATCCGCATGATTAATAAACGGTGGATTTTTGACAAATGGATAGGTAATATTAGTATAAATAGGAATCCCATAGCCATCTAATTCCCAGTTTGACGGCACCGCAATTTCTTTCCAATTGGTAGCATTAAAATCTGTTTTAAAGAAATCCATCGGACGTTCATCTGGTGTTGGTGACCAATTAAATTTCCATTTTCCGTCTAACGTTAGAAACCAAGGAGAACGCGTATAATCATCCGCAATAGCAGATGACTCATCAGCATAAGGCAAAAAAGCCGCTCTTGCAGGCTCTCTATTAATCTGAAATATAGCTGGATTTTCCCAATCGTTAGTTGTTGGCTTTTCTTGTGCACACACAACCAAAGAAATAATAGTAAAAATGCAGGATAAAATTATTGCTTTTTTCATATATAATTAATTTTTAAAATCGAATTACTTTTATCTGATAAACATAAAGCTATCGGATGTTTATAAGAGATGACAAATGATTAATCCGCTATAATATAACGCATCAACCATTTGTCAAGTTCTTATTTTAATCTTTTATTAATTAAAAGGTATAACCAATATTACCAATTGGCATTTTGGGTCATTTTTGGGTTGTTATTCAACTCACTTTCTGGAATAGGGAAGTAGTTGTATTTTGCTGAGTAATTAAGATAACCGCCAACTTGACTATCTTTGATTACTTTTTCTAAAGTACCCCATCTTCTTAAATCATACCAGTGAATCCCTTCACGAGCAAATTCAACATTTCTTTGGTGCATAATCTCATCCATCATTTGGGTTTGATTCCATCCTGTCATTGTGATAGTAGCTAATTTCGCTCTGTCTCTTATTCTTTTAACTAAAGGTATCGCTTCAGCCACTTTTCCTTGCATTGTTTTTGCTTCAGCAAGCATTAAAAGAACATCAGCATAGCGCATAGCATATTCATTCAATTCTGATTTCCAATCCCCTTCGTCATTATTCCACCAGTTTTGGTTTTTTCTAATCCATATAGCATTTGCCCCAAACTTTGATGCGAAATCAGAATTATAATAGGTACTACCCGGATAGTTCCAAGCCAAAGTAGCAAGAGCTCTAGGGTCAAAATTATTATCAGCCGTTTTTTCTTTTGTCATGGCATCCAATAATACTTTTGTAGGCAACAACTCAAACCATCCTCCAACTTCTCCTGGCGCTAATTCTTGTGCCATAGTAGTTGCTCTAGTTCTTTCGGATGGATTTCCACCCCAAATAGTAGCACCACCTTGTCTGCTGAATTGAATTTCAAAGACTGATTCTTTACTGTTTTCATGTTTACCATCAAATAATTGTGCGTAATCCTCCAAAAGACCAAACCCATTTGCAGATTCGTTATTTACCAGTTTAGAAAATTGCTCTTCGGCTTTTGCCCAATCTTTTAAATACAAATACGATTTTCCAAGGTAAGCGATTGCTGTATTTTTTGTTACTCTACCTTTTAAAGCTGAAGGATAGATTTCAGGTAAAGGACTTGTAGCTGCCGCTTGAAAATCAGCAATTATTTGTTTCCACACTTCCTCTTCCGTTGATTTTTCTTTAAAATAATCTGCTGACTCTTTTACTAAATCTGTAAAAATTGGAACACTTCCAAATTCATTTACCAAATTAAAATAGTTCAATCCTCTAAGAAACGTAGCTTCAGCAACTATTTGTGCTCTTTTTGTTTCATCAATATTCTTGATTTGAGGAGCATAATTAATTACTTGATTAGCACGAAATATACCAATATACATTGCTTTATACATTCCTGTAGTCTCACTTGTACTAGGTGTATTTTTATAACTGGAAACCGCATAACGACCTGGTACATCATTTCTTGCCACAAAATTTTCGGTTCTGTTTTCTTTCAACTGCATCGCTTGTATTTCCCAATAACCTGCGTTATTGTTATCTACTAATACATTGTAAACAGTTGCTAATCCAGACTCCAAATCCTCAGGAGTTTGCCAGAAAGATCCGGTTGTTACTTTACTAGGATTTTGTAATTCGAGGTTATCAGAGCAAGAGCTTAGCAAAGCCAGTCCTCCCATAAAATATAATATTATTAATTTCTTTTTCATTTTTCGTTGATTTAAAAGTTAAGTTGCATCCCAAAAATAATAGTCTTGCTTAATGGATACGATTTATAATCGATTCCTCTACCTCCAAGTCCATCAGCCGAAACATCTGGATTGTATCCTGTGTATTTAGTAGAAGTAAAAAGATTATCACCTGCAACATAGAATCGACATTTGTCAATTGCTAATTTTTGACTTAAGTAATTAGGAAACGTATATCCTAATTGAATCGTTTTTAATCTAAGATAAGATCCATTTTCAAGGAAACGATCTGAGTAATCAGCACCATTATCATTTGGATCATCAATATTTAATCTTGGAAAATTAGAATTTGGATTAAAAGTAAATGAATTTAAAGTTGAACTAGCATAATTTGTATTTGCTTTTACTGTTGCTAAGTCAGTATTATTTCCATTATATATTTCATTTCCTTGAACTCCTTGAAGAGCAAGGGTCATATCAATTCCTTTCCAATCTGCTTGAAGACGGAATCCGTATTCAAAATCAGGAAAAGCACTACCTCTAAATTGTCTGTCTCCAGCATCAATTTTTCCATCTCCATTAAAATCAACATATCTGACGTCTCCAATTTGGGCTCTAGGCTGAATAGGATTTCCATTTACATTATGTGCATCCAGTTCTTCTTGTGTTCTGAATAATCCGTCGGTCTTAACAAGGAAAAAAGAATAAATAGGATACCCTACTTTGCTGTATGTCACTGCTGATCCATGAAATGATCCGCTAGAACCTGCAAGAATCTGGCTTCCAGTACTCAATTCATCAACACGGTTTTTTACACTTGAAATATTAGAAGTTATAGAGAAATTAACTTCTCCAACTTTTTGATTGTATGTTAATCCCATTTCAAAACCTTTATTTGAAACCTTACCAGCATTAGTATAAGGGTCATTACTAGAACCTACTGACAATGGAATTGGCACACGTAAAAGTAAATCGGAAGTGTTTTTTTGGAAGTAATCAAAAGTATAATCTAATTTACCATTCCATAACCCTAAATCAAAACCAACATTAGCCGTTGAAGTTGATTCCCATTTTAATCCAATCGCAGGATAATCTGTTTGAATGTTTCCTATCCAAAGTGTATTTGGTTCTCCTGTACCATAACTTATTCCTGATGTAATTGACCCAAGATACTGGTAATCTCCAATTTCTTGATTTCCTAAAATACCATAACTAGTACGTATTTTGAATTCAGACACAGGCAAACCTAAGTTTTTGAAAAACTGTTCTTTTCCTATTCCCCATGCTGCAGAAATGGAAGGGAAATTTCCCCATTTATTTTCTGGGCTAAAACGAGAGGAACCATCACGTCTAAAAGTTGCCGTAAGGATATATTTATTATCATACGAATATATCGCACGTCCAAGATAAGAAATCAATTTACTCTCAGTAGCATACCCTGATATAGCTGGTTGTTCAGCACCTGCTAAAACAAATATACCATCAGGCATACCTTGAACAGAACCTGAAATAGAACGGAAATTATTTTCATAAATAGTATGTCCTACCAATAAGTTTACCGAATGCTTACCAAATTTTTTAGAATAGTTTAAAGTATTTTCTATTTGATAGTATTGGTTTAAGTCACTTCCTTCCGCTAAAGTATTTTTTAAATTCTTGAAGAATCCACCCACTTCATAACGTGGCGTATAGTTATAACTTTTATGTTCTGAAGCGGTAACCCCAACATTTAATTTATATTTAAAACCATCAAAGAAACTTGCTTCAGCATAAGTATTAATCAATGCTTGGTAATAATCATTTTTAACATCAAAAAGATTCAAAGCTGCCACTGGATTGAATATATCCGTAACTGCACCTGATGCTCCACCATATCCACCTACTGCATTTTCATTATAAATTGCAAACCCTGGAATCATAGAAATAGCAGCTCCAAGAATATTTCTTCCTTGTCCTGGTATTCCTGGTAAATCATTTCTTTTTTCTTTGGTCAACATTACTGTTTCCCCAATTTTAAAAATACCTTTTTTGTAATCCGATTTAACTCTTAAGTTAACACGGTCATAATTCGTTTCCTTGATAACTCCTTCTTGATTAAAGTAGCTCAAAGACATATTATATTTTAAATTATCAGAACCTCCAGAAAGCCCTAATGAATAGTTTTGTGTAGGAGCTGCTCTGAAAATTTCATTCTGCCAATTAATTCCCACTCCAGGAACCTGAGGATTTAAAGCAATGTCTAGTGGTGCTTTACCTGCTGCACTATATGCTGCATTACTTACTTTTGCCCATTGTTCTTGATTTAATAAATCAAGTTTTTTGGTCACACTGGCAATTCCATAAAATGAATCAAAACTCACTTTCATTTCTCCTTTTTTCCCGCTCTTAGTAGTAATTAAAATTACACCATTGGCAGCTCTTGAACCATAAATTGCAGCCGCAGATGCATCTTTCAAAACTTGAATTGATTCGATGTCATTTGGGTTAAGGTTATTCATTGAGGCAACAGCAATATCATCAACTAATATCAAAGGATTGTTATTGTTTAATGATCCTGCACCTCTAATCTGAATTCTGGTTCCAGAACCAGGAGCACCACCAGCAGACTCTACAGTAACACCGGCAATTTTACCTTGTATTGCACTCCCTAAATTTGTATTACTTTGAGAATCTAATTGTGCTGCTTTTAATCCTCCCACAGCTCCAGTTAAATCACTTTTCTTAACAGTACCGTATCCAATTACTACTACTTCATCTAAGGTATTATTCTCTTCTTTAAGTGAAACATTGATCACTTTTCTACCCGCAATAGCTTCTTCTACTTTAGCATATCCAATGTAAGAGAAAACTAGTGTAGCATTAGGGTCAGCTACATTTAATTTATAATTTCCATCGCCGTCAGTCATTGTTGCATTTGTCGTTCCTTTGACGGCCACAGAAGCTCCAATAACGGTTTGAGATGTTTTTTGATCAACAATTGACCCAGTAATGGTGTTCTGAGCTTGTAAACTAATACACAACGTCATAATGATTATTGACATACTGAGTTTAGATGTTAAGAATGTTTTAATCCTTAACAGCTGATTTACGTTCTTAATGATTTTCATAAATTCATGGTTTTAAAAATTGGTTAGTTAATAGTTTTTTTGGATATTTATTTAATTATCCTTTTAAAAAAAACACAAAAGAATAGTAGCCTTCCTTGCTAAAGAAAGAAATTGAAATTGAGCTAAAAATCAATTCATTCGGAAATTTTACTATATTCTGTGTAGTCTATAGGGAATGCTTATAATGAAATCCTAATAGGTTTTTTAGAATTTCAGCACTCTTTTCAGGAGTAATGTCTCGTTGTGATTCACCAAGCATTTCATACCCTACCATGAATTTTTTTACGGTTGCAGAGCGTAATAATGGTGGATAAAAATGCATGTGAAATTGCCATTCAGGGTGTAATTCTCCATCAGTTGGAGACTGATGAATTCCTGATGAATATGGGAATGAAGTTTCAAACAAATTATCGTATTTAGTCGTCAATTGCTTTAAGGTCAAGGCAAAATCAGTGATTTCTTCTTCGGTAAAATCAGTGATTTTCCCAAAATGACGCTTGCTGATTATCATTGTTTCGTAAGGCCAAATTGCCCAAAAAGGAACCAATACCACAAAATGATCATTTTCGATTACTATACGTTCGTTTAGTTTTAATTCCTCTTTTAAATAATCTTGCAAAAGTGTGCTTCCATGTTTATCAAAATACGCTTTCAGGTTATTTTGCGTTTTCTCTACTTCTGTCGGCAATGAAGATTGCGCCCAGATTTGTCCATGCGGATGCGGGTTACTGCATCCCATAACACTTCCTTTATTTTCAAAAATCTGAACGTGATTGATGTAATCAACATTACCTAAATCAGTATATTCTTTTTGCCACGTATGAATGATATTTTCAATAGCAGCAACAGGCATTTCCGGCAGTGTAAGATTATGTTTTGGTGAAAAACAAACCACTCTGGAAATTCCTCTTTCAGGTTGCGCTTTGAAAAAAGTTTGATTTTTGTCCTCTTCAAATGCAATTTCTTCTTGCTTTAAGGCCGCAAAATCATTTTCAAAAACAAAAGCATTTTCATACGCTGGATTCACTTCTCCATTCGCACGAACATTGCCCGGGCATAAGTAACAAGTTGGATCATATTCTGGCAATGCGTCTGAAGTAACGATTTCATTTTGACCTTGCCAAGGACGTTTAGAACGATGTGGAGAAACCAAAACCCATTCGTTAATTAACGGATTATAACGTCTGTGTGGATCTTCGTTGATATCAAAATTTTTCATCCTAGTTATTGTTATAAAGTGATGTACCGTTTCCGATTTTAACATCATAAATTTTTAATTCGATTCCAAAAGCGTCAAAATAAAGTGCCGAAAGTTTCTTTTTAATCCCCTCTTCATGCCCTTTTTTAATCAAGTTGATGGTGCAACCTCCAAAACCACCACCCATTAATCGGGAACCAACTACCGCTTCTTCCTCTTTAAGGGTATCAACAATCATGTCTAATTCCGCACAACTTACTTCATAATCAGTTGACAAACCTTCGTGAGTTTCAAACATCAATTGTCCTAAAACTTCAATTTTTCCATTATCCAATGCTTCACAGGCTAGTTTTACCCGATTGATTTCTTTTACAACAAAAAGACATCTTTTGAAAACATTAGCACTCATTACCTTTTGTAATCCTAAAATATGATCTTCGTTACAATCTCTAAAACTAGTTATCTCCGGAAAATTATTTTTTATAATAGCAATACCTTGCTCACACTGCTCTCTTCTTTCATTATATGCCGAGGTCATTAATGAATGTTTTACATTCGAATCGAATAAAATCAGAGAATAATCATTGAAATCCGCATTATGATATTCGAACTCCAATGTTTTGCAATCAATTTTTATCACTTTATTTTCTAGACCCATAACACTCGAAAACTGGTCCATTATCCCACAATTGATACCTACCCAATGCTCGGCACTTTGACCTATTAGTGCAATATTAACTGGTTTTATATTCAAATTGAAAAGTTCATTTATTCCAAATAAAAAACCACATTCTAAAGCTGCCGAAGAAGATAAACCGGAACCAACCGGAATATTACTGCTAAAAACACAGTTGAATCCTTGAAACTCAAAACCATTTATTTTCAATTGATTAACAACACCGCGAATATAATTAGTCCAAACATTATCCGTTAATTCCATTGAATCAGTAACATCAATTTCAAATTCATCGTCAAGATCTATGGCAATTATTCTTGATGTATCCGAATTACTTTTTTCGAAAGCAAAACAAATAATTTTATCAATCGCTGCAGGCAAAACATAGCCATCATTGTAATCAATATGTTCTCCAATGATATTAATTCTTCCCGGAGAAAGCACTACTTTTTGTGGCTCAGCATCAAATGTTTCTTTAAAAAAAGTGATCGTTTTTTTGATTAAAATATCATTCATTATTTAGAAATTGTAAGCGTTCCATTTTTGTAATCGTTCGGAGCTTGACGTTATTTTTATTGTTTTTTTTAAACTTGATGTTTTAAGAATAATGCTAGTACTATTTGCCTAGGATTTTAATGGATTTCTTCCAATCGGAAGCAATTATTATAATTAGTTTTTGTTAAAAAGATTGAAACTTATAGATCGTTTTATGCTGATAAATCTCCTCTTTTTTTAAAATTGAATTCGGAAAATGTTCGTGATTTGGCGCATCAGGAAAATTTTGTGTTTCAAAACAAATACCACTTAACGAATGATAATCTACATTTTCTTTTCCTTTTACAGTATTGAAACAATTGCCTCCAACATAAATGTGAACACCCGGTTGGTTGGTATAAACTGCCATTTTTAGATTATTCTTTTTATTAAAAAGTGAAGCTGAAAATTCATTTCCTTTTTCTAAAACAAACGTTGTATCAATTTTTGAAGGACATTTTTTTGGTTGACTAAAATCAAACGAAGAATTAGCAGTATTTAAAAACCTTCCTGTTGGAATATTTTCATTTGTCGTTTCTAACATTTTCTCGGAATTTATAATCAATTCCTGTTCTGAGATTTCGGATTCGTGACCATCAAGATTAAAATAACTGTGATGCGTCAAATTCACAATGGTATCCTCAGTAGTGTTTGCTTTGTATTCTATAATTAATTCGTTTTCCTCAGATAATGTATAGGTTAACTCAATTGCTAATTCTCCCGGATAATTCTCTTCGTTATTTGGACTGACGTATGATAGCGTTATTGATGGATTTTTACCCTCATTTACATTTTCTATCTTCCAAATTTTCTGGCTAAAATTGGCTTTTCCGCCATGTAATGAATGGTTATTATTGTTTTTATTCAATAGATTTTTTTTTCCATTCAAACTAAAAACACCATCCTTTATTCTTCCTGCAAATCTCCCAACTGTTGCTCCAAAATAAGGAGCACTTTCTAAATCAAAGGATTCCATGTAGCCTTCTAAAGTATCAAATCCTAAAACTACATCCACAATTTCTCCATTTTTCAATGGCATTTTTAATGAGGTAATGGTAGCACCATAATTAATAACATTTAATTGCATTCCATTTTTGTTAGTCAATTCACAAGAATCGACAATCTCACCTCCGGGCATTAAACCAAATAATTCCATTATATAATTAGACATAAAATATGATATATGTTTTATTTTAATTCTTTTTTTACGAAATATTAAATTCAAAATTATACGATTAATTCACTTTAGCATACCAGTACCTACCAGTTTTTCGTATATTGCACGAAAAATTTCTATTTATGAAAATTATTTCAATCCAAAACAATCTTGGAGTTCCAAAATATAAGCAGATAATTCTCTCCGTTGAAAAGGCAATAGAAGATGAAAAACTAAAAAAAGGAGATCGACTTCCTTCTGTAAATAAAGTTTGTTTGGCCTCTTCATTATCACGTGACACTGTACTACAGGCATACGATGAATTGAAAAAAAGAGGTATTGTTTACGCCATTCCAGGGAAAGGATACTACATTAAAAGTGTTGAAATCACTATAAAACAAAGGATTTTTTTACTTTTTGATGAATTAAACATTTTCAAAGAAGACACTTATAATTCATTTGTAAAAAATATTGGAAAAAATGCGCAGGTAGATATTTTTTTCCATTATTTTAATGTGCAAGTTTTTAAAAAACTAATAAATGACAATAATGGGAATTACACGAAGTACATTATAATGCCAACCAACTTAATCGATGTAGCTGAATTTATAAAAACCCTACCAGTAAATGAAGTTTTTATACTAGATCAGACCAATATTGAACTAGAATCCTATCCAGCAATTTACCAGAATCACAAAAAAGACATCTTTGATGGGTTATGCAAAGGAAAATCTAGGTTAAATAAATACAAAAAACTCATTATGATTTTCCCTGGATTTAGAGAACCACCGGGAATGAAAGAAGGTTTTTTAGATTTCTGTAACGACTATTCATTTGATTATGAAGTTATTACTGAGTTTACCGACAGGAAAATAAGCATCGGCGAAGTATACATCATACCAAACGACAGAGATCTAGTTCGTGTGATTGAAAAATCAAAGCTTCAAAACTTAAAATTAGGCAGTGATTTTGGCATTATTTCCTATAACGAAACTCCTCTCAAAAAAGTAGTTGCAAATGGAATTACGACAATTTCCACGAATTTTGAAGCCATGGGGAAAATTATGGCACAGATGATTCTACAAGGAAAAAAAGAACAAATAGAAAACAAGTGCGCCTTAATTATTCGAAATTCTTTATAAAAAAACAATTCTCTTATTTACATACATAAATTCAAAAAAATAGGGATCTTATTTTTTATTGGCAAAGAAAATGTGATTCCCATTTTAGAAAAGCAAGAAAAATAATTTATTTGTTATTGTAAAATAAATTTACATATATTTGCAAATGTATTTTTTACACTTATTATTAATTTCCACGTTATTCACTCAAAAACAGCCTCTTATTTGATTGATTTAAAAACCACAGAAAAAAATAATTAAATACAGCAATCCGTTTTTAAAGCTATTAGCACATTAAATTTTGACCAACCACTTCAAAACTGAGCCGTTTGAAATGGATTTAGAAACTTTAAAATTTCTATGTTGAAATGCCTATACTACAAACGAAGTATATGCTTTTTTCTATTTACACCAAATTATGACAATTAAATTATGAATAAAAAAATTGACCAATTAGCAGCCGATAATATAAGAGCACTTGCCATTTCAATGGTAGAAAAAGCAAATTCAGGACATCCGGGAGGTGCCATGGGAGGTGCTGATTTTATGCACATTTTGTATACTGAATATGTGGATTTTGATCCTACAGAAATGGATTGGACATTTAGAGATCGTTTCTTTATGGATGCGGGACATTTATCTGCATTAATGTATTCTCAATATTATTTATTGGGAAATTATAAAAAAGAAGACCTTCAAAATTTTAGACAATGGGGTTCTGTTACACCAGGCCACCCAGAAGTAGATGTACTAAGAGGTATTGAAAACACCTCAGGCCCTCTTGGTCAAGGACATGCTATGGGAGTGGGAGCCGCCATTGCAGCAAAATTTCTAGAGGCAAGATTCAAAGGACTTTTCAATCACAAAATATACGGTTTCATAACTGATGGTGGCGTTCAGGAAGAAATTTCTCAAGGAGCAGGGAGAATCGCGGGACATTTAGGATTGAATAATTTTATCATGTTCTATGATTCTAATGATGTGCAGCTTTCTTCTATGACAGAGGAAGTTACCTCAGAAAACACAGCCATGAAATATGAAGCTTGGGGGTGGAATGTAATAACTATAGATGGTCATGACCATGATCAAATTAGAAAAGCGTTGAATGAAGCTCATGCAGAATCTGAAAAACCTACCCTGATAATTGGAAAAACAATTATGGGAAAAGGTTGTGTTACCGCAACTGGCGCCATATACGAAGGAGAATGTGAATTGCATGGAAAACCTATTGGTGACACCAAAGCAGATTATGTAAAAACGCTTATTAATCTGAATGCAAATCCTGAAAATCCGTTTGCCATTTTTGAAGAAGTGGAAACGCATTATGCAAAGATACTAGCAATAAAAGCGGAAAAATCAGCTTACAAAAAACTTCAAATAGCCACTTGGAGAAAAGAAAATCCGGAACTATCACAAAAGATGGATTTATTTTTATCCGGAAAACTACCTGAATTAGATCTAAGTAGCGTTATCCAAAAACCAAATGCTGCCACTAGAGATGCTTCATCCGCTGTATTGGCCTATTTAGCGGAAAACGTGGAAAATATGATTGTTTCTTCAGCAGATTTATCCAATAGTGACAAAACGGACGGATTCCTGAAAAAATCATCTGTTTTACAAAAAAATGATTTTAGAGGAGCTTTTTTACAAGCAGGAGTTGCGGAACTTACCATGACTTCAATAGCTAATGGGATTGCACTTCACGGAGGCGTTATTCCTGTAGTGGCAACGTTTTTTGTTTTTTCTGATTATATGAAACCTGCCATTCGATTAGCCGCTATTCAAGAACTTCCTGTAAAATATGTTTGGACACACGATTCTTTCCGAGTGGGTGAAGACGGACCAACACACCAACCTATTGAACAAGAAGCGCAAATTCGTTTAATGGAAAAAATAAAAAACCATTCCGGAAACCAAAGCTTACTGGCACTACGTCCTGCAGATGCTATAGAAACTTCGGTGGCTTGGAATATGGCATTAAACAATACCAAAACACCAACCGGTTTGATTCTTTCGAGACAAAATATCAAAGACATTCCAGCACAAGGAAGTTCAAGATATGAAGAGGCAACTGAATCAACAAAAGGAGGTTATTTGGTTAAATCAATTCAAAATCCTGATATCACTTTAATTGCAAATGGATCAGAAGTGGCAACACTTTTAGAAGCCGCTGTTATATTGGAAAAATCTAAAAATCTAAAAATAAACGTAGCCTCAATTATATCTGAAGGCTTATTCAAAGAACAATCAAAATCATACCAAGAAAGCATCATTCCAAAAGGAAAATTAGTATTTGGATTGACTGCCGGACTTCCCGTAAATCTTGAAGGGTTGATTGGCGATAGCGGAAAAGTAATTGGACTGGACCATTTTGGATATTCAGCTCCAGCAAGTGTATTGGACGAAAAATTTGGATTTACAAGTGAACACGCTTGTGCAGCAATCCTTAAATATATTGAAGAAAGTAAATAAATAATCAAAAAACTAAATAATAAAAAAATGAAATTTTTTATCGATACCGCGAATTTAAAAGACATAAAAGAAGCCAATGATCTAGGTATTCTAGACGGTGTAACCACTAACCCATCGCTTATGGCGAAGGAAGGAATTACGGGAGCTGAAAATATTATTGCACATTACGTAAAAATATGTGAATTGGTAGATGGCGATGTTAGCGCCGAAGTAATTTCAACTGATTTTGCAGGAATGATTACTGAAGGAGAAAGACTAGCGGCTTTGCATCCTCAAATTGTGGTGAAAATTCCAATGATTAAAGATGGGATAAAAGCAATAAAATACTTTTCGAATAAAGGAATCAGAACCAATTGTACTTTAGTATTTTCAGCAGGTCAAGCCTTACTTGCTGCTAAAGCCGGTGCAACTTATGTGTCTCCTTTCATTGGAAGACTAGACGATATTTCTACAGATGGAATGGCATTAATTGCCGAAATCAAATTGATTTATGATAATTACGGATATGAAACACAAATTTTAGCTGCTTCAGTACGTCACGTTATGCATATTTTGAATTGTGCAAAAATTGGAGCCGATGTAATCACTGGTCCATTAAGCGCCATTGAAGGTTTGCTAAAACATCCCCTTACTGATAGTGGTTTAGCAACATTTTTAGCAGATTATAACAAAGGAAATAGTTAAACCCAAAATTTAGAACTACTTATTTTTAGTCATTTTATAATTGCAGTAGTTCTGATTTATAAGAAATAATCTGAGATCTTGAAATTGTAGTAAATCAAAGAAAATAGGATTATCTCTACCTAATTTTAGTTAGTTATACAAAAAAAGGAAGCTCTTAAATAAGGCTTCCTTTTTTTATGCTCTGAAAACAGGCTAAAACTATTTATAAATTCAATACAAAATTATCCAATAATTTTGCATCATATTTTTCTTTGTCAAAAGTATATAGGTACGATCCTTTTCTGGAGGACATCATGTCTTTCTCTTCTAATTTTATAAGAATATCTAACGAATTGATTTTACTGATAAAATTTCTTTTATCCAGTTCTTTACTTAAAATAGCTTCGTATAATTCCAATAATTGACGCATGGAAAATTTTTCTGGCAAAAGCTCAAATCCAACCGGTTTTATAGAAGTTCTATAACGCAATCTTCTAATGGCATGTTCTACCATAGAATCATGGTCAAAAATTAATTTAGGAGCCTGACCAATACTAAACCATTGTGCATGATAGTTTTGAGTTAATTCTGCGTTGTGATTCTCAATATTAATTAATGCATAATAAGCAACCGATATCGTTCTTTCGACAGGGTCACGATTTATTTCACTGTAGGCATATAGTTGTTCCATATAGATATCCTGAAGACCTGTATACCGATCAAGAATTCTAATTGCGGCAGTATCTAACACTTCTTCTTTTTTAAGAAACCCCCCTATTAAAGACCATTTCCCTTTTTCAGGTTCAAAATCTCTTTTAATCAAAAGTATTTTTAAACCCTCATCATCAAAACCAAAAATGATACAATCTACCGCCAATAAAACTTTATCCGCAGAACTATAACTATTAAGCATACTACTTTTTTTTAGGGTAAATATATAAACTTCCTTAAAGGTTTCATAATTTTATTAATGTAGATTTTACACTTCGTAAATTTAAAACAAAAAATAACACTCTAAAATAGGGTTCAAGAAGTAATTAACACTTCATTTAAAATAAGGCTTTATACATTTCAAAATACTCTTTTTATCTTCTAATTGGAAAAAGATAACACGTTGAATTTCAAAATTATTGATTTATGAAATACCATTTCAATCGATTGAGAAGAAAAATGATTCTTTATCAGGTTACAATTTGGCTTTTTTTCTAAAAAAACTAAGTTTTAAACAAGACTTTCTTTACATTATCACTCTGATTTATAGTTAAAAAAGAGAGTATTCCATTTTTTTTTAAATAATTACCGCATCCCGTTTTTTGTAGAAAAGTTTGTTTTTTTACTAAAAGGGTGGGTTTTAAATAAATAAATTGTAAAAACGGGAACTTTTTTTACAAAACCACAATATTTAAATGTTGTTTTTACACTTAATTTACAAGATGTATTTTTTTAAGGAGTTTTTTTTATCAGATTAATTTGTTTTTGTAGTTTTTTTTTAATTAAATTTACAAATGTAAAATACACACTTATAAATTAACCAAAACAAAACAGAATGAAAACAAACCAACGATTATTTTTCTATTGCAATTTTTTATTGCCAAGAAAAGAATGGCTATTAGCAATAATAGTTATGTTATTTTCTTCCTATACTCTTTCTGCACAACAAGATAAGACTATAAAAGGAATCGTTACATCAACAAAAGACGCGATGCCTTTACCGGGTGTAAATGTTTTAATAAAAGGTACCAACAAAGTAGTTGTTACTGGCTTTGATGGAGAATATACAATAAAAGCGGACTCAAATGATATTCTTGTCTTTAGTTATATAGGTTTTGCAAATCAAGAAGTTACTGTAGGGAACAAATCTCAACTAAACATAGTAATGAATGATGATTTGAATAAACTAAATGAAGTCGTTGTTGTTGGATACGGAACTCAGAAAAAATCAGATCTTACCGGATCTGTGAGTGTAGTAAACATGGACAACGCAAAAAAAACAGTAAGCTACGATGTTGCAAAAATGCTTCAGGGGCAAGTTGCTGGTGTAACTATGCAAAGCTCTGGAGAACCGGGAGGTTTTGTTAATATCAAAATTAGAGGAATCAGCTCTTTTAGTAATAACAATCCACTTTTCGTAGTAGACGGTATGATTGTAGACAGTCCTTATGATTTTGCTACAGGAGAAATAGAATCTATGCAAGTTTTAAAAGACGCATCTTCGGCAGCAATTTATGGGGTTCGTGGAGCTAACGGTGTAATCATTATTACTACCAAAAAAGGGAAATCTGGTAAATTTGACATTAAATATAAATCCCTTGTTGGATTTCAAAATGTAGCTAAAAAATGGTCTCTAACTGACAGAGTAGGATATCAAAACATCACTAGCGCAGCTGAGATAAATGCAGGATTAAGTGTGGCTCCAGGAAATGACCCAACAAGTCCTTCTTATATTAATAATGTAGATACTAACTGGCAAAAAGCGGCATTCCAAACTGGTATCATAGAAAACCATTCCTTAACTTTTAGTGGTGGTGCAGAAAGCTTAGGATATAACATGAATGTGGATTATTTCAAAAACAGCAGCTATCTTAATTCACCTCAAGATTACAAGAGATTATCTACCACTTTAAACTTAACAGGTAAAAAAGGGAAATTTAAATACGGTTCAAAAATAGGTTTCACTCAATCTGGTAAAGAAAATTTTAACGAATACAATGCCGGGGAATCACCAGTCAGTGATTTATTAGGTGCTATTCCTACAATGCCTGTTTATGATGTAAATAGACTAGGTGGATACGGAGGGACAACTAACTTAACACAAAGAGCAATATCCATGAACGTTATTGGATACAATAACTTAATAACAAACAACGCCAAAAGAAATCGTTTCATTGGGGATATTTGGGGAGAACTTGAAATCGTAAAAGGATTAAAATACAAAATTGACGCCAGTTTTGACAGATTAGATTGGCAAAACAGAAAATTTGTACCGCCAAGTGATTTAGGTTGGTATTATATTACTACTAATGATGAAGCTTCACTAGATGTATCTACTGGTAGTCAGTCTAGAACTTTCCTTAATAATTTATTAACTTACGAAAAAGCAATTGGTAAGCATAAATTTGATGTTTTAGTAGGATGGGTTCAAGAAAGAAATGATAATTACAATCACTGGTCAAGAGGTGTGGGTTACAAACCAGGTGAAATTAGCCATTTAGAATATGCTGATGCTACAAGTGCTGGAGAGTATGAAAATACGGTTACTGGTGTATCATATTTGAGTAGAATAAATTACGGTTATGATGATCGCTATTTGTTACAAGCTAACTTTAGACAAGATAAAACGTCTCTTTTTAGTCAAAAATACAATAAAGGTAATTTTTATTCTTTTTCAGGGGCTTGGAAAATTAGTAATGAAAAATTTCTTCACTTGCCAGAATGGGTAAGCAATATTAAATTAAGAGGTGGTTACGGTATATTAGGAAATAACACGATACCAACCTATTTCTTCGCTAGTACAATTAATAGTTTTGCTGGTTATGACTTTAATAATCAATTAGCTCCAGGTACAACAGTAGTAAGTGCATTAGATCCCAATGTACATTGGGAAGAAACAAAAACTACCAATGTGGCACTTGAGTTAGGATTATTCAATAATGACTTGCAGTTTACGGCTGAATATTATGTTAAGAAATCAACTGATCTTTTAATTGGTGTTCCATTACCATTTTCAACAGGTGCTTTTCCTGCTAGTGTAACTACAAATGCAGGTTCGGTTAGAAATAACGGTTTAGAGTTTTCTGCAACATACAATAACAATCATCATGATTTCAAGTACAGCATCTCTGCTAACTTAGGAACCTTGAAAAATAAAGTATTACAAATTGGTCTTGATGGAAATCCAATCTATGGTGCTGCATCAAAAACTGAAGTGGGTAGATCAGTAGGTGAGATTTATGCTTATGAAACAAATGGAATTTTCCAAAATGCAGCAGATATTGCTTCATCTCCAACACAAACAAATGCTGGAATTGGGGATGTTAAGTTCAAAGATATCAATGGAGATGGTAAAATTAGTGATCTAGACAGAACATTCCAAGGAATTACAATTCCTAAATACAGTTACGGTATCAACTTTAGCAGTTCATATAAAAACTGGGATTTCTCTATGTTTTGGCAAGGAAGTGGCGGAAACAAAGTATTTGATGGCATGTACCGCAATTTAATGGCTGGTCAATATGGAAACCATAGTACTGACGAGCTTAATTATTGGACTCCTACAAATACAAATACGAATGTACCACGTCCAATTATTGGAGATCCAAATGCTAACACAAGAGATTCTAATAGATTTATTGAAAAAGGAGATTATATAAAATTACAAACAATGGAGATTGGATATGAAATTCCTGTTCCTACTGCAAGTTTTATTCAAAAAGCTAAAGTATTTGTAAATGGTCAAAACCTATTGATAATCAGCAAATACAAAGGATACGATCCTGATTTCAATAGCAATGACGGATTGTTCTCTAGAGGATACGATGGTGGTTCATTCCCAAATCCTAGAACTGTTTCTTTAGGACTTGAAGTGAATTTTTAAAACTAACCAAACAAATTAAAAACGAATCAAAATGAAATATAAAATATTTAATTATCTAACCGTTTTCTTCTCACTAGCAGTCGCAACGACAAGTTGTGTTAACAATGAAGATTTAGTTCAAGTTGACCCAAATAATGATGCAGTAGATTCATTCTGGAAAACAGACCAAGACGCTATTGAAGGTGTAAATGCCGCTTACGGAAGCTTATTGACTGATGGTACTTACATGAGAAGCACACCCTTATTATTAGACTTAAAAGGGGATGATACCAGAAGTAACAGTCCATGGGGAGCCATGCAAAACGTCGGCCGTTTTAATTCTAATGTATCAGACGCTGCCATTTATGGTTGGGCTTATGAAACGTATTATCAAGGTATTTACCGTGCGAATCAAGTTATAACAAAAGTACCTACTATCGAAATGGTTGATGCAACACTTAAAAACAGAATTCTGGGTCAAGCCTATTTCTTGAGAGGGTTGTATTTATTTCATGCAGTAAACATGTTTAAAAGCGTACCATTGCCAACAGAAATTTCTGTTTACTATCCTCAAAAAACAAACGAAGAAGGTTGGGCGCAAGTTATTGCTGATTTCAAAGCTGCTGCTGATTTACTTCCAGCGTCTTACGACAATGTTACTGGTTTAGACGCAGGTCAAAAAGGACGTGCTACTAAAGGAGCAGCTTTAGGATATTTAGGAAAAGCATACTTGTTTACTAAAGATTTTGCAAATGCAAAAACAACATTTAAACAAGTGATTGATTTAGGGGTTTACTCTTTAGTATCTAATTACCGTGATAACTTTACGGACTCTAACGAGAACAATTCAGAATCACTATTCGAAGTACAATTTAGCAGACAAGCCGGCGGTGTTGATTTAGGTTGGGGTGGTGCTCCAGCTTCTGGTTGGGGGAAAACATCTGCAAGAGCTATTACTTACGGACCAAGAGCTTTTGGATGGACAGACGTTCAACCAACTAGAACATTATTTAATGAATTCCATGATGAATTGACTACTTCTGGTGCAGTAGACCCACGTTTAGATGCTACAATGTTTTACAACAAACCAGGTGGAATGCAGCTTTACGGACAAAATTTTGGGACTTTTTACGCAGGAAATCCAGGAGATTTAAATGATTTGTTTTGTAGAAAATACGAGAATTCAGACGGGGCCTATGCAAACGAATTCGATTGGCGTTCTGGCATAAACGAGCGTTTATTAAGATATTCTGACATATTACTAATGTATGCTGAATGTTTAAATGAAACAGGCGATACGCCAGGTGCATATACTTACATTCAAATGGTTAGAAACAGAGTTGGCTTACCTAATTTAGCTACAGCAAAACCAGGATTAAGTCAAGCTGCCATGAGAGAACAAATAGGTCACGAAAGATTCTTAGAGTTCCCATTAGAAGGACACCGTTTTGATGATATTCGTCGTTGGGGTTGGTTACAAGATGCTACAAAATTAGCATGGTTAAAATCAAGAGACGTTGAATTTAATTCCTATGCAACAGGAAGAGAATTTTTCCCAATACCACAATTGGAAATGGATAACAATCCAGGAACAATCCAAAACAGTGGTTATTAATATTATTTTGAGTTAGTTAATTATAATTTTAGCATTCTTTAGTATCATGTGGTAAGCTTTTAATTAGCTTACCATGTGATATTACAACTTAGATACAACATGAAAAAAGCCCTATTAATCTTATTTATTTTTACTTTTTGCAATCAAATTATTGTTGCACAAAAAGAGACCACAGTACTTTCTATAAAAAATACTGCTAATGCACCTACAATCAATAAAAATATCTACGGACATTTTGCAGAACATTTAGGAAGATCAATCTATGGTGGCTTCTTTGTTGGGGATACATCAAAAATACCAAATACAGCTGGCGTTCGTAACGACATTATTGATGCTCTTAAAAAATTAAAAATCCCTAATTTAAGGTGGCCAGGTGGTTGTTTTGCGGATACGTATCACTGGAAAGATGGTATTGGTCCAAAAGAAAACAGACCAACAATCGTAAATCAATGGTGGGGAGGAACTACTGAAGACAATAGTTTTGGAACTCATGATTTTTTAAACCTATGTGAATTACTTGGAGCAGAACCTTACTTATCCGGAAATGTGGGAAGCGGTACCGTTCAGGAACTTTCTGATTGGGTACAATACGCCAACTTTGGAGGTAAAAGCCCAATGAGTGATTTGCGTAAAAAAAATGGCAGAACTGCACCTTGGAAAGTAAAAATTTGGGGAATTGGTAATGAAGCTTGGGGTTGTGGTGGTAATATGAAACCCGACTATTATGCTGGCGAATACCGTAAATATGCCACATTTATGTCTGATTGGGAAAACACTGGCGGGTTAATGCGTATTGCATCTGGCGCAAGTGATGCCGATTATAATTGGACCGAAACATTAATGAAGAATATCCCAGGAAGTATGTTGGGCGGTGTAGCAATGCACCATTATTCTGTAATAGAATGGAACAAAAAAGGAGATGCAGTAGATTTTACTGAAGGACAATATTTCACCACCATGAAAGAAGCCTTAAAAATGGATGAACTTATTACCAAACATGGCGCTATCATGGATAAATACGATCCTGAGCAAAAAATTGCTTTGGTTGTAGATGAATGGGGCGGTTGGTACGATGTAGAGAAAGGAAGCAATCCTGGATTTTTATACCAACAAAATACGATGAGAGATGCTGTTTTGGCTGGGGCAACTCTTAATATTTTCAATAACCATGCTGACAGAGTTCGTATGGCTAATCTAGCGCAATGCGTAAATGTTTTGCAAGCAGTTATTCTTACGGATAAAGCCAAAATGATTTTGACACCTACTTATCATGTGATGCAAATGTATAGCGTACATCAAGATGCAAAATTATTACCAATTACAATAAATTCTCCACTATACACCTATAATGGCGAAACACTTCCGGCATTATCTGCTTCAGCATCAAAAGATAAAAACGGATTAGTTCATATTTCATTAGTAAATATTGACTCTAAAAAAGAAAACAAAATCGAAATCGACATAAAAGAACTTGGAATCAAAAACGTTTCGGGAAACCTATTAGCATCCCCAAAATTGCAAGATTTCAATTCCTTTGACAACCCAACAAAAATCCAACCGACCGCTTTCAAAGGGTTTGAAATAAAAAAGGGTAAGTTAGTAATAACAGTTCCTCCTTTTTCTGTAATAATGTTAGAAGGTAAATAAAAAAGAATAAAATGAAAAAATCAAATTCCATTTTAAAATTAGTACCCTATCTAGTACTTTTTTTAGTAGCTGTTACCGTTAGTAGTTGTTCGAGCAGTGACGCTCCTACCCCAACTCCAACACCAACTCCTGTTCCGCCGGTAGTGGTTGTACCTGGTTTTCCTGGACCTAGTTACTTAGATAATTACACCTCTATTTCTTCTTGGGGTTCTAATTCACAATGGAATTTGGCAAACGTTCACGACCCAACAGTTGCTAAATGTGGCGATTATTATTATATGTATCAAACGGATGCTTCTTACGGAAACGCCACCGAAGGACATGGACATTTTTTTTACAGACGTTCTAAAGATCTTGTAAATTGGGAATTTATGGGATCATCTATGACCACAGCTCCGGCTTGGGTAAAGGATTCTTTGAATAACAAAAGAGCTCGTATGGTTCCGGCTTTACCTGCAATAGCAAATCCAAGTTATGGCTATTGGGCACCTTGTGTTCGAAAAGTTGGTAATAAATATAGAATGTATTACAGTATTGTGGTTACTGAGCCTATCATAGGAACAGATTACAATACCTCTTGGTCAGAACGTGCTTTTATTGGTCTTGCCGAAACAGATGATTTAGCTTCTAATGTTTGGACAGATAAAGGAATGGTAGTTTGTTCTGAACCAGATGGCGTGAAAAGTTACGTCAGAAATGGTGGTAATGATTGGGAAGCGTATTTCAAATTCAACGCCATTGACCCAAGTTTTCTTGAAACTCCTGGCGGAGAGCAATACCTAATTTACGGATCTTGGCATTCTGGTATTGCAGCCTTAAAACTGAATCCTACAACTGGGAAACCGGACCAATTGAAAACGCTGAGTGATTATGGAACCCGCATTGCCACTCGCAGTGCTACAAGTCGTTGGCAAGGTTCCGAAGGACCAGAGATTATATACAATCCAGATACTGAATATTACTATCTATTTATGGCGTATGACGGACTTGATGTGCCCTACAATACTCGTGTGGCTCGTTCCAAAAACATTATGGGTCCCTATCTGGGAATCAATGGTGCCGATGTGACCAGTGGTGCTGATTGTTGGCCAATGCTAACACACCCTTATTCGTTTAATAATCATACCGGTTGGGTTGGAATCTCACATTGTGCTGTTTTCCAAAACCCAGAAACCAAAGAATGGTTTTATTCGTCTCAAGCACGTTTACCGGAAGGAGTTCCAGGAATTGCAGCATCTAATGCAATAATGATGGGTCACGTTCGTGGCATACAATGGACAGAAGACGGATGGCCTGTAATCGCTCCCGAACGTTATGCTGCCGTACCCACCACAACTATTACCGAAACCTCCTTTATAGGAACATGGGAACAAATAACGATGAATTACCAATACAAAGTCATTCAAAAATCAGTCACTATATACTTAACTGCCGACAAAAAAGTGAGCGGTGGTGCTACAGGGACTTGGTCGTATGACAGTACCAATAAAACATTAACCGTAAATGGAAATAAATGTAAAGTAAGCGATGCTTGGGACTGGGAAAGTGCCACCCGTAAAGTAACCATTACCTATTCTGGCCTTACTGCAGGAGGACTTCCAGTTTGGGGTAAAAAAATAAACTAATTTATTTCCTTTTGCTATTTAATTAAAAAACACAAACGGCCCTTTCTATTTTAGGAAGGGCGTTTGAATAAAAAATAAACCAAAAAATGAAAAACATATTTTTAACCCTATTTTCCGTCGTCTTAATTTCTTCTTGTAAAACGGTAAAAACTGATGAAGGTATGGCTTCCGCCAATGGGGGAAAAAGCAGTAATTCAATAGTACTCAACAACCCCATCATAAAAGATAAATACACAGGTGATCCTGCAGCTTTGGTTTACAAAGACAAAGTATATCTCTATGCAGGTCACGATGAAGCGCCAAATGATTTCAATTTTTATAAAATGAATGAATGGCTGGTGTATTCCTCATCGGATATGGTGCATTGGGAGGAACATCCCGTACCGCTTAAAGTCACTGATTTTGCTTGGGCAACATCCGATGCTTGGGCTTCTCAAGTTATTGAACGCAACGGAAAATTTTATTGGTATGTAACCGTTTCACATGGAGCCATCAATGGAAAAGCCATAGGTGTTGGTGTTTCTGACAGTCCAACAGGACCTTTCAAAGATGCCTTAGGAAAAGCACTTGTTACTAATGATATGACCACACAAACCAAGATTGACTGGGATGATATTGATCCAACAGTAATGATAGATGATGATGGTCAAGCCTATCTTTTTTGGGGAAATTCCGTTTGTCATTATGCAAAATTAAAAGCAAACATGATTGAACTTGACGGTCCAATACAAACAATCTCTTTACCCAATTTTACCGAAGCACCTTGGATTCACAAACATAACAATTGGTATTATTTGTCCTACGCCTATCAATTTCCTGAAAAAATCGCCTATGCCATGAGCAAGTCTATCAATGGACCATGGGAATACAAAGGAATTTTGAACGAACTCGCTGGAAACTCAAATACAAATCATCAAGCTATCATTTCGTTTAAAGGAAAAGATTATTTTATTTATCACAATGGTGCTACTCAACCCAATGGTGGTAGTTTTAGAAGATCCGTTTGCGTTGACCGTTTGTATTACAATGAAGATGGAACTATGAAACGAGTAATTATGACTTCGGAAGGGATAACACAATAAGTAGTTTTCAGAAATTGTTTTAAACATAAACGATTAACAAAACCATTTAAACTTACATTTTCTTAAATGACTTATATCGTTAAAAAAATCTAACATATAAGAAATATAAGTCCATTTAAGTTGAAATTAAAAATAATTCTGAAAGTATTAAATAGAACAAACTTATATTTTCTTAAAACCTTATATGGTTAAAAAAGTAAAACATGAAATTACACAAACAAATACAAAATCTAATCTTTTCCCTAACCCTATTAATTAGCTGTGTATCATTTGCCCAAGACATTACTGTTCATGATCCAGTGATGATTAAACAAAAAGACACCTATTATTTATACTGTACAGGGCAAGGAATTAGCGTTTTTAGTTCTAAAGACTTGAAAAACTGGAAACCGGAACCGGCTATATTCAAAGAAAAACCAGTCTGGGTAGATAAAGTAGTCACTAATTTCGATAATCATATTTGGGCGCCGGACATTTCCTTTCACAACAACACCTATTATTTGTATTATTCCGTTTCTGCTTTCGGAAAAAACACTTCGGCGATAGGATTGACAACCAATACCACTTTAGACCCAAAAGACCCGGCTTACAAATGGGAAGATCACGGAATTGTCATCCAATCAGTTCCTAATCGGGATATGTGGAATGCCATAGATCCTAATTTGACTTTTGATGAGAACAACACCCCTTGGTTAGCTTTTGGCTCTTTTTGGAACGGTCTCAAAATGGTGAAATTAAATGCCAGTTTAAAATCAGTGGCACAGCCTGAAGAATGGCACGCCATAGCCAAACGCAAACGAACTAGCGAATTAGTAGACTCTGACCCGGGCGATGCTGCTTTAGAAGCTCCATTTGTATTTAGAAAAAATGGATATTATTACTTGTTCCTTTCTTGGGATTTCTGTTGTCAAGGTGAAAAAAGCACTTATAAAGTAGTAATGGGAAGATCAAAAAATATAACTGGTCCTTATGTAGATAAAGACGGGAAACTATTAACCGAAGGCGGAGGTTCTTTATTGATTCAAGGAGATAAAAACTGGTATGGAGCAGGTCACAACAGCACCTATACTTTTGACGGGAAAGATTACATTGTTTTTCATGCCTATGAAATCAAAAATAATGGAAGGCCAAAATTAGAAATCAAAGAATTGCAATGGGATACCAATTTATGGCCAAAGTTCTAGATTAAATATATGAATCGATTAATAGTAGGTAAAATGACCTTGATAAAAAAAATAATACTAGCAATTTTTGTATTAATGACCGTCTACGGACAGAGCCAACAGCGTACAAAGAAATCAAATGCAACAAAAAAATCAGGTTATGCCATCACCCCGGTAAACATTCAGAATGTAAAATTAACCGATGCGTTCTGGTTGCCAATAATAAAAAAAGTACAGGAAAAAACCATCGAATATGCCATTCATAAATGTGAAGAAGAAGGACGTCTTGATAATTTTTTAATTGCAGGCGGTAAAATGAAAGGAACTGTAAAAGGACAAATGCCTTTTGACGATACTGACGTATACAAAATCATCGAAGGCGCTTCAAACACATTAATAAGTGAACCCAATCCAAAACTCGAAACTTTACTGGATTCACTCATAAGCATTGTGAAAATTGGTCAGGAAAAAGATGGCTATCTTACGACTTGGAGAACTATAAATCCAGCTAAACCACCAGCCCCATGGGTACCCGTTATAGAAGGAAAGCGTTGGGAATCCTTGCAAATAAGTCATGAATTGTACAACTCAGGTCACATGATAGAAGCTGCTGTTGTACATTATCAAGCTACCGGAAAAAGAAATTTTTTGGACATTGCCATCAAAAATGCTGATATGTTAGTACGCACTTTTGGCGATGGAGCAAACCAAGTTCATGGTGTTCCAGGTCATCAAATTGTGGAAACTGGTTTGGTAAATCTCTATCAAATCACTAACAATAAAGCCTATTTAAATTTGGCCAAATACTACTTGGACAACAGAGGAAATCCAAAAAACCATAAACTATATGGAACTTATGCACAAGATGACATTCCCGTTATCCAACAAAAAGAACCAGTAGGCCATGCCGTAAGAGCAGTGTATATGTATGCAGGAATGACTGATATTGCCGCAATATACAACGACAAAGACTACCTAAATGCCATGAATGCTTTGTGGACGAACATGGTCAACAAGAAAATGTACATCACTGGTGGGATTGGTGCTATACATGACGGCGAAGCATTTGGTGCAAACTACGAATTACCAAACCTTACAGCCTACAACGAAACTTGCGCCGCTATTGGCGATGTCTATTGGAACCACAGACTGCACAACTTAACTGGTAATTCAGAATATTTTGATGTAATTGAACGAACATTATACAACGGATTAATCTCCGGAATTTCATTAGATGGAAAACAATTTTTCTATCCAAACGCACTAGAATCAGATGGGGTTTACAAAAACAATAGAGGTTCTTGCACTCGCCAATCGTGGTTTGATTGTTCTTGTTGCCCTACCAATTTGATACGTTTTATTCCATCAATTCCAGGGTTGATTTATTCTACAAGTAAAGATGCTCTTTATGTGAATTTATATGCTTCCAATACGGCGAAGATAGCATTGGAAAGCACAAAGTTGGAAATTTCACAAAAAACCAATTATCCATGGGACGGCAAAGTCTCTCTTACTCTTACTCCTAAAAATGAAACTCCATTTACCATCAAATTACGTATTCCAAGCTGGGCGAGAAATCAAGTTTTACCGGGAGATTTATATAGTTATAGAAACACGTCGGCTGCGAAAACTTCAGTTACTATAGACGGAAAACGTATCGCCTATAAAGAAGACAAAGGATATATTATCATTACCAGAAAATGGAAAAAAGGAGAAACAATAGCATTAGATTTTCCTATGGAAGTGAAAGAAGTCGTGACCAATACCAAAGTAGCCGGCAACATAGGAAAAGTAGCTTTAGAATACGGACCAATTGTATATGCTATTGAGGAAATTGACAATGCAACTGCTTTTGATAAAATTGCTATCAATGCAAATGATACTTTCGAAGTTAAAAAAGAATCTAATCTTCTAGAAGGTGTGAATACCATTCAAAACAAAAAATTAAAAGCTATTCCTTATTATTCATGGTCCAATAGAGGCGTTGGAAAAATGAAAGTCTGGATAGATTATAAAGAATAAAAGAGATATTAAATTTTAAGAAAACAGATAATAGACGGAAAGACTAATGAATTTTGATCCGCTCAATTGAACTTTTAAACAAATAAAGAAACATGAAACCAAATTTAATCACCAAATTAACCCTTTGCGGTTTATTGCTAAATGGTATATACGCCAATGCACAAAAAACAAATCTCGAAGTAAATACCCGCAAAACAATTACTAAAATTCAACCAACGATGTATGGTGCCTTTTTTGAAGACATCAATTTTGCTGCTGATGGGGGATTGTATGCTGAAATGATCAAGAACCGTTCTTTTGAATTTGACACACCGCTTATGGGCTGGGAACAACCCAATAGTGACACCCATTCTTTCAATACAGCATCCGGTATTGCCACAACTATCAAAGCATTAGAAAACAAAACAAATCCTAGTTTTTGTAGAGTTCTTGTAAATAATGACAAAGGATTTGAAATAATTAACACCGGATTTAGAGGAATGGGAATTAAGAAAGATGCCAAATACAATCTTTCTCTAAAAGCAGCGAATCACAATGGCACTATCAAAAAAATTATCATCCAATTTATTGATAAAAACAAAAAAGTTTTAGGTGAAACCAGCATCATACCAACGTCTAATGACTGGAAAGGGTATTCTGCTCAATTTATAGCAACCCAAACCGAAGCAAAAGCACAATTGAAAATTACCTTCGAAGGAACAGGAACGATCGACATGGATATGATTTCATTATTCCCCGAAGACACTTGGAAAAACAGAAAAAATGGTTTGCGAAAAGACATCGTACAATTATTATATGATATGAAACCAGGATTTTTAAGATTTCCCGGAGGTTGTATTGTTGAAGGAAGAACATTGGCACAACGCTACCAATGGAAAAAAACCGTGGGTGATGTAGAAAATAGAGAGACATTAATAAACCGTTGGAATACCGAATTTACACACAAACCAGCACCGGATTATTTCCAAACTTTTGGATTGGGATTTTTTGAATATTTCCAACTTTCCGAAGATCTTGGTGCACAACCCTTACCTATTTTAAGTTGTGGAATGGCTTGTCAGTTCAATACTGGGGAATTAGTTCCGATGGATGAATTAGATCCCTATGTGCAAGATGCGTTGGATTTAATCGAATTTGCTAATGGTGGCGTTGAAACTCCTTGGGGTAGAATCCGTTCAGAAATGGGACATCCAAAACCTTTCAACTTAAAACTTATTGGTGTTGGAAACGAACAATGGGGTCCTCAATACATCGAAAGATTTAAAGTATTTGAAAAAGCCATAAAATCAAAATATCCAAAAATGACTATCGTTTCAGGAGCCGGTCCATTTCCAGAAGGTGATTATTTTGATTATGGTATGCAGGAACTTAAAAAATTAAATGCCGAAATCGTTGATGAACATTATTATAAAAACCCACAATGGTTTAGAGAAAATGCAACTCGTTATGACAAATACGACAGAAAAGGACCTAAAGTTTTTGCAGGAGAATATGCCGCTCAAAGTGTCGCTATTGCAAGCCCTGATAATAAAAACAACTGGGAATGTGCGTTTTCTGAAGCCGCTTTCATGACTGGTTTAGAAAGAAATGCCGAAGTGGTAAACCTAACTTCCTATGCCCCATTGATGGCGCATGAAGAAGCTTGGCAATGGACACCGGATTTACTTTGGTTCAATAATTTAGAAGCGTATGGTTCTGCTAATTACTATGTGCAAAAATTATTTTCAACCAATAAGGGAACTGACTTAATTGCAATTACCAAAGACGGAAAACCAGTAACAGGTCAAAATAATTTGTTTGCTTCGGCGGTAAAAGATGTAAATACAAAAGAAGTAATTGTAAAACTGGTAAATACATCTGCAGCTGCACAAGAGGTAAATATTGATTTAAAAGGAAGCAAATTAGCGGCTAAAGGAACTCTTATAACACTTACAAGTGCGAACCTGGAAGATGAAAATTCTTTTGCTGCTCCTAAAAAAATAAGCCCTACAGAAAGGGAATTTAAGTTAAAAGGTGACAAAGCACAAACAAGCCTTCCAGCCTATTCAGTAACAGTTTTGAAGTTAAAGATGAAATAATCGCAATATAATAAATTTATAACAAACGTTTATTATCTATTCTATTCGTAAACACCTGTTTTAATGCTGTTTTAATAAAAATAACAATGTTAAATTAAATTAAGTGTTTTTTATACACTTATAAATTATTTATACTATATTTGTCATTATAATTAAAAGAATCTAGAATGAAAAATTATGTTATAGGATTAGACTATGGAACAGATTCTGTTCGAGCGATGTTAATAGACACTGAAAATGGACAAGAAATAGCATCTAATGTTTGTCACTACAAGCGATGGAAAAACAAGGAATATTGCAACGCATCCATAAACCAGTTTCGTCAACACCCTTTAGATCATATCGAAGGATTAGAAACCACTATAAAATATGTTGTTGAAAATAGCAATTTAGATCCTTCTCTTATACGAAGTATTTGCATCGACACAACCGGTTCTTCTCCTGTACCCGTTACTGAAGATGGAACACCATTAGCTTTGACAAAAGGTTTTGAGAACAATCCTAATGCCATGATGGTACTTTGGAAAGATCATACTTCAATAAATGAAGCCAACGAAATCAATGAACTTGCCGCTACTTGGGGTGGAGAAAATTTTACCAAATATGTTGGAGGAATTTATTCTTCAGAATGGTTTTGGGCAAAAATTTTACACATAGCCAAACAAGACGAAGCAGTAAAAAATGCCGCTTATACTTGGATGGAACATTGTGATTTAATGACGTATTTATTGATTGACAATAAAGATTTAAAATCATTTAAAAGAAGTCGTTGTGCAGCGGGTCATAAAGCCATGTGGCATGAAGACTGGAATGGTTTACCTCCAGAAGAATTCCTAGGAAAACTACACCCTTATCTTGCGGCACTTCGCGGAAGATTGTACGATGAAACGTATACATCTGACCTTGTTGCAGGAAATTTAAGTCCAGAATGGGCAACCAGATTGGGACTTACAACAGATACGGTTATAGCCGTAGGAACTTTCGATGCACACTCTGGTGCTGTAGGAGCAAAAATAGAAGAGCACACCTTGGTTCGTGTTATGGGAACCTCAACCTGTGATATAATTGTTGCTTCAGAAGAAACGATAGGGACTAAATCAGTACGTGGAATCTGCGGACAAGTAGATGGCTCTGTAATTCCGGGTTATATAGGTCTTGAAGCAGGTCAATCGGCTTTTGGAGATTTATTGGCTTGGTACAAAGAGTTACTACTTTGGCCAACAGATCATTTATTAGCTAATTCGACACTTTTGACAGATGCCCAAAAAGAGCAACTAAAAGAAGAAATCAGCGATAATTTAATTATACAATTAACTGCTGAAGCGGAGAAAATCCCTGTATCCGAAAGTGTGCCTATTGCTCTAGATTGGATTAACGGAAGAAGAACTCCGGATGCTAATCAGGAAATAAAAAGTGCTATTTCTAATTTATCATTAGGAACCAAAGCGCCCCATTTATTCAAATCTTTGGTTAACGCCATCTGTTTTGGTTCCAAGAAAATCGTAGACCGTTTTGAAGAAGAAGGGGTAAAAATAAACAGCGTAATCGGGATTGGTGGTGTAGCGAGAAAATCTCCATATATCATGCAAACTTTGGCTAACGTTTTAAACAAGCCTATTAAAATTGCAGCTTCTGACCAAACACCAGCATTGGGTGCAGCAATTTATGCAGCAGTTGCGGCAGGAATTTATCCTAACGTAATTGAAGCCAGTCAAAAAATGGGAAGTGATTTTGATGGAGAATATTTTCCTCAATTAGACAAAGTTGCAGCGTATCACAAGTTGTTGTTAGCGTATGACCAATTAAGTTCATTTGCAGATCCATCTCTTAAAAAACTTCAAAAGGAACACTATGTATAAAGATTTAAAACAAGAATGCTACGAAGCAAATATGCAATTAAACGCATTGAATTTAGTGGTATATACTTTTGGGAATGTAAGCGCAGTAGATCGAAAAAATGGTGTTTTTGCCATAAAACCCAGCGGCGTTCCTTATGAAGATTTAAAACTGGAAGACATTGTTATTGTGGATTTTGACAACAACATTATCGAGGGTAATATGCGTCCTTCTTCGGATACAAAAACGCATGCTTATTTATACAAAAATTGGCCAAACATTGGCGGTGTGGCACATACTCACGCTACGTATTCTGTGGCTTGGGCACAAGCACAAAGAGACATTCCAATATTTGGAACAACGCATGCCGATCACTTAACCACTGATATTCCTTGTGCTGCGCCAATGGCCGACGCACTTATCGAAGGCAATTACGAACACAACACAGGAATTCAAATCTTGGATTGCTTCAAAGAAAAAAATCTTTCGTACGAAGAAGTAGAAATGGTTTTGATTGGAAATCACGGTCCTTTTGCTTGGGGAAAGAACGCAGCAAAAGCAGTTTACAACAGTAAAGTTTTAGAGGTAATCGCCGAAATGGCGCACTTGACTTTGCAAATAAACCCAAATGCGCCAAGATTAAAAGATTCCTTAATAAAGAAACATTACGAACGTAAACACGGAAAAGACTCGTATTACGGACAATAATAGATTTTTGAATGATGATTAACGATTTTTGATTTCAGATTTCACAGCACTAGATTTCTCATTTTATGCGAGTCCAAACTTCTAAAATCAAAAATCTTAAATCATTTTATAACTCAATGTTATTTCCCAGAACAGGTAAAATAATGTTATTCAATACTATATAAAACAATAAAATAATGATAGATATATCTCAAAAAGAAGTTTGGTTTGTAGTAGGCAGCCAAGAATTATACGGCGAAGAAACGCTAAGAAAAGTAGCCGAGCATTCACAACACATTGCAAAAGGGTTACATGCTTCGTCTCATATACCAGTAAAAATTGTATATAAAGATGTGGTAAAATCTCCAGCTCAAATTACAAATGTATGTTTAGAAGCTAATTCAAACAAAAACTGTATTGGTATTGTGGCTTGGATGCATACTTTTTCGCCAGCTAAAATGTGGATTGGTGGTTTAAGCATTCTTAAAAAACCATTATGTCACTTACATACGCAGTTCAATGCTGAAATTCCATGGGCTTCTATGGATATGGACTTCATGAATTTAAATCAATCGGCTCACGGAGACAGAGAATTTGGTTTTATCATGTCCAGAATGCGTAAAAAACGCAAAGTGGTTGTAGGACATTGGGAAGACGAGCGTGTTCAAAAAAAATTAGCTATTTGGTCCAGAGTGGTTTTAGGTTGGGATGAATTCCAAAACTTAAAAGTCGCGAGAATTGGGGACAATATGCGTGAAGTTGCAGTAACTGAAGGAGATAAAGTCGAAGCCCAAATCCGTTTTGGTTTTTCGGTAAACGGTTTCGACTCTTCAGACGTTATAAAACATATTGATAAAGTTTCTGATGCCGACATCAATAAATTAGTTGAAGTTTATGAAGCCTCTTATACATTAGCTCCAGCGCTTCAAAAAGACGGTGCGCAAAGACATTCATTAGTAGAAGCGGCTAAAATAGAAATAGGACTTAGAGCTTTCCTTGAAGAAGGTGGTTTTAAAGCATTTACCGATACTTTCGAAAATCTTGGTTCGTTGAAACAACTTCCTGGAATTGCAGTTCAACGCCTTATGGCAGATGGATACGGTTTTGGTGGCGAAGGCGACTGGAAAACAGCAGCCATGCTTAGAGCAATGAAAGTAATGAATGTAGGTCTTGAAAGCCAAGGCGGAACGTCTTTCATGGAAGATTATACGTATCATTTCACCCCTGAAAAATCATATGTTTTAGGTTCGCATATGTTAGAAATTTGTTCTTCTATTGCTGATGCAAAACCTTCTTGTGAAGTACATCCATTAGGAATTGGAGGAAAAGAAGACCCCGTTCGTTTAGTATTTAATGTAGCAGCGGGAAATGCCATCAATGCTTCATTGATTGATATGGGCAACCGTTTTAGATTGATTGTAAACGAAGTAGAAGCGGTAAAACCTATGGCTGATTTACCTAAACTTCCCGTTGCGCGTGTATTATGGGATTGCAAACCTAACCTTGATATTGCTGCAACTACATGGATTTTAGCAGGTGGTGCGCATCATACCGTGTACAGTCAAGTGCTTACAACAGAATATATGGAAGATTTTGCCGATATTGCAGGCATAGAATTGCTTGTTATCGATGAGAAAACGACTATCAGAGACTTTAAAGATAAAATTAATGCTAACGAAGCGTACTATCATTTGTTTCAGCACGGTCTGTAATAACTAAAAAAAGTAATTATGAATGTAATAAAACGTTGTATTTATGGAATTTCCATTATGAGTTTAGCAAGTATGAATATTCAATGTAAAGGAGATAAAAAGGCTGGAGCCGATGAAACTACTTTAGAGACTAAAGCTACAGATTCAGTGTCTATAGCAAAAACAGCGTATGGCACTACGCCAAAAGGAGAAAAAATAGAGCGCTATACCCTGAAAAACCAAAAGGGAATGGAAGTAAATATCATTACTTATGGTGGTATTATTTCTTCTTTAAAAGTGCCTAATAAAGCGGGAAAATCTGAAGAAGTTGTTATTGGTTTCAATTCTTTGGAACAATACATGAAAGCAAATCCATACTTTGGAGCTATCATTGGAAGATATGGCAACCGAATTGCAAAAGGTAAATTTACTTTAGACGGAAAAGAATATTCATTAGCTATCAACAATGCGCCTAATGCATTACATGGTGGCCCAGAAGGCTTTAACAGAGTCGTTTGGACTGCCGCTGAAGCAAAAGGTGGAGACAGCGCTTCGTTGAAATTGAAGTATGTAAGCAAGAATATGGAAGAAGGTTATCCAGGAAACTTGACCGTTTTTGTAACCTACACGCTAAAAAATGATAATTCTTTAGATGTACTTTATGAAGCGACTACTGACAAGAAAACGATTGTGAATTTGACACAGCATTCTTACTTTAACTTGTCAGCAGATTTTTCTAAACCTATTTTAGATGAACAAATCACAATAGATGCAGATAAATTAGTTCCAGTAGCTGCAACACTTATCCCAACAGGTAAACTAACGGATGTAACTAATACGCCTTTCGATTTCAGAAAACCAAAAGCTATTGGAAAAGACATAGAAGCCAAAGACGAACAATTGAAAAACGGATTGGGTTACGACCATTGTTGGGTACTCAACAATCAGGATAAGGGATATCGCTTTGCGGCATCTGCCTATGATGCAGGAAGCGGAAGAGTATTAGAAGTATATACCGATCAACCGGGAATACAATTCTATACCGGAAACTTCTTAGACGGTACTTTACCAATGAGAAACGGTGGTACGTACGCGCACAGAACTGGCTTTTGTTTAGAAACGCAACATTATCCAGATTCTCCAAATCAAAAAGATTTTCCATCTACGGTTTTAAGCCCAGGGGAGAATTACAAAACAAAAACTACATTTAAATTTTCAGTAAAATAAGTTTAATAAAAAGACACTAACTATTATAGATTATTTTTCTATACCGTAATTAATAAGTTGAATGGTTTGGTTTATCATATGGAATTAGTTAGTAAGCCCGGAAGTAAAGCTTCCGGGGTTTTTTTATGCTTGTTTATTCCGTTTTAGATTTCTTTATAAAGAAATAAATTAAAGTAGGCTTATAATTTACTGGGAAGAATCCTTATTATTTGTCATTTCGACGAAGGAGACCCGAGCGATAGCGAACAGGCGAAGCAAATCACATAACGAGAGCAACTAATGTGATTTCTCCTTCGTCGAAATGACAAATTCCCTGTTCTAGTAAATTCGATACTAAAATAGTATAACAATATCTTAAACTAACACCCACAAAAAAACCTCGAAAGCATAAACTCTCGAGGTCTTTTAAAATTAATAACGTCCTTTTAAAACATTATATCTTCACCACAAACCCACCATGAGGTTTCATAGTTACTTTCAGTTTACTTTTTGACACTGCATTTTGTTGAAATCCTTTCTCATTTTCAGAAATAACAAACCCTTTAGCATTGGTTACAAAAGACAAATCAATCTCTATTTCTTTGGCAGTGTTTTCTCCATTTATACCAACGATATGCCAAACGTTATCTTTTTTTCTTGCCATTACAATGTACTTCCCTGGATAACCGGCAATAAATTTAGAATCATCCCAATTTGTTGGAATATCTTTTAAATAACCCACTACGTACTGTGGCATTTTCGCCATTCCTTCTGGAATTTCAGCAATATGTTGCACTCCGGATAAGAATAAAACAGGCAATGCCAATTCGAAAGCTGGAGTTGTTTTTCTAGTTATGTTTGGAATGGAATCCAAGACCATTGGCGTAAAATCCATTGGATCAAAAACATTACGTGCAAAAGGAAGCATAGAGCAATGACTTGGAGCCAAATCAGCAATATCCTGAAAAAACGTAATGTACTCATAACCCTTAACTGCTTCTGTGGAAACTAAATTAGGGTACGTACGTTGCCATCCTCTAGGCAAAGTGGCGCCATGGAAATTTACCATTAGCTTATGAGCAGCAGCATCTACTAACATATCATGATAATACCCAATCATCGATTGTCCGTCGCCACCAAAGAAATCTACTTTTATTCCTGCAATTCCCATATCCATAAGTCTAGTAAATTCTCTATCTCTGTCGGCATGAGTCAATAATTTGCTTTTAGGATGGTATTCAGTGCTGTTCCATGAGCCTGATGAATTGTACCAAACCAATAGCTTCACATTTTTACCTTTGGCGTAAGCCGCTAATTCCTTCATTTTATCATAGCCAATTCTAGTATCCCAATCAGCATCAATTAAGCTATACGGCCAATTCATTTTGGAAGCGTAATCAACGAATTTTACCGTAGTTTCATAATTAACCGATTCATCTTTTAGCAAAACCCAACTCCAAGAAGACAGCCCACTTTTTATGAAAGAAGTATCCATCGCGATGGACGGATCAGCTAAATCTGTTCCCATAGTACTTTCGGTGATTGTTTTTAAGGAACCAATGGTTATAATTCGCCAAGGGGTAAACCAAGGCAAAGTAGATTCAGGATTCAAAGCACCATTAGGAAAAATTTCTTCTTTTTGTGGAAAAGTTACCTGCATCGCTTTTGAAATGTCATTATACACCAATCGGCTGCCACAGTAATTCCTTGGCAATCCCACTTCAGAAACTAAAAGCCAAGTGTTATTTGCATGAAACAAAGCCGGATACACCCACCCTTCACCAATCACTGGTTTTGTATTTACGGGAACGCCCATAGCATAATGTTCCTCATAAGCAGGATTGGTTTCTTTCCATCCTGTTTTAGCTTTAGACATGGGTTGCAACCAAGCTTTTGTCTTAGTGTCAAAATTATAAGTAGTTTTTTCTTCGACTATTTTTTTGATTGCTGTTGAAGTTTCTGGGAAATGGTATCGCAACGCAATTCCATCGTGGGATAATTGAAAAATAATTTCAATAACTTCTCCGGTACTGTTTTGTAATCGCACCGTATATTGATTTGCAGCATAAGAGATTTGTTTTCGTTTCCCTTGTAACATGGAATAGGTTGATTTAATTGGTTTTAGCGAAGAAACATTTACTATTTTTAAACCGGTATAAAAATTGGCATCTTCTCTTATAATCCCCAAATCGGAAGTATTGATGACCAATTTATCTTTAAAGAAAACTTTGTAAGAAGGCGTCTTCTTTGCAGTTAGATTAAATTCCATTTTTATTGTTTTATCCGAATTGACAAAATAATAAGCGGTTGGTTTCCCCACAAACGAAGTTAATGACACTGCCAATAAAGTTAGCAAAACTATTTTTTTCATAATTAAATGTTTAATCTACACTTACAAGGATACGAAAATAAATTTATATAAATAACGATGTAGTTAAAATTTCCTGACTTAATTTAGAATATCACAAAAAAATGAATTTGATTATAAAAAAACGCTACAAATTGACCAGTAATCAAGTAATTAACAATTTTAAAATGAATATTTCTGGAGAAGAAAAAACGTATAAAACCAAAAAAACCGCTTCTTTCGAAGCGGTTTTTGTACCCGGAGCCGGAGTCGAACCGGCACGGTTTCCCACAGGTGTTTGAGACCAGCGCGTCTACCAATTCCGCCATCCGGGCTTAGCTAGACATGAAATAACGACAGTTACCTCAACGCAATAAAAGATGTGATTGTGTTTAAATCAACCATCAATTCCTTTAACACGGTGCAAATGTAAAAAATAATATTAAATGTTCAACTAAAAATACTTAAAATTTTCCTTTCAGAGTTGAATAAATTTTATAAATTTGCACCTCGCTAAAAACGGAACACACAACTAACTACAAAACAACAAATTAAATGTCACACCTAGAACCAGAAGCTAAAATTTTTGCTTGTTCACAAAGTGTCTATCTTGCAGAAAAAATAGCAGAGCAATACGGAATCCCATTAGGAAAAATCACCATGTCAAAGTACAGCGACGGTGAATTTCAGCCTTCTTACGAGGAGTCTATCAGGGGTTTACGCGTGTTTATCGTTTGTTCAACTTTTCCAACTGCAGACAATTTAATGGAAATGTTACTGATGATTGATGCTGCAAAACGTGCTTCGGCAAGACACATTACCGCAGTAATTCCTTACTTTGGCTGGGCAAGACAAGATAGAAAAGACAAGCCAAGAGTTCCGATAGGAGCTAAATTAGTAGCTAATTTATTAGATGCTGCAGGCGCAACAAGAGTAATGACCATGGATTTGCATGCTGATCAAATTCAAGGATTCTTTGAAAAACCAGTAGATCATCTTTTTGCATCGACTATTTTCATACCGTATATAGAAAGTTTAGGTTTAGACAATTTAACGATTGCTTCTCCAGACATGGGAGGTTCTAAAAGAGCTTATGCTTATTCTAAATTTTTAAATTCAGATGTAGTTATTTGCTACAAACAAAGAAAAGAAGCAAACGTTATCGACACCATGGAATTAATTGGTGAGGTAAAAGGTAGAAATGTAATCTTAGTAGATGACATGATTGATACCGGAGGCACTTTGGCGAAAGCCGCAGATTTAATGATCGAAAAAGGAGCATTAAGTGTAAGAGCCATTTGTACGCACGCCATTTTATCCGGTGGTGCTTACGAAAAAATAGAAAATTCTAAATTATTAGAATTGATAGTTACCGATTCTATTCCATTAAAGAAAGAATCAAACAAAATAAAAGTGTTGAGTTGTGCACCACTTTTTGCCGAAGTTATGCACATGGTGCACCACAACAATTCCATTAGTGGAAAATTTATAATGTAATACGTTAGGCATAAAGTCTAATCTATTAAAGTTATAAAGCCTTGCTGAAAGCCCAAAACTGGAAGCCAAACAAGTAATATTATTAATAACTATATTTTTTTTACAATGAAATCGATTACAATTAAAGGATCAGAAAGAGAAAGCGTGGGCAAAGTAGCAACTAAAGCCTTACGTAATGCTGGATTGGTTCCTTGCGTATTATACGGAGGAAATCAGGCAGTTCATTTCTCAGCAGAAGTTATGGCTTTCAAAAACTTGGTTTACACTCCAAACGCTCACACAGTTGAGATCGATCTTGGAAAAGGAAAATCATTTAACGCTATTTTACAAGACATCCAGGTTCACCCGGTGTCTGACAAGATTTTACATATTGACTTCTTTCAATTATTTGATGACAAAGAAATCACTATGGAAGTTCCTGTGAAAATCGTTGGTAACTCTAAAGGAGTTATGGGTGGTGGAGATTTACGTTTGAACACACGTAAACTTAAAGTAAAAGCTTTACCGAAAAATCTTCCAGATTTCATCGAAGCTGATATTACTCCACTTGACATGGGTAACAAATTATACGTTACTAAAGTGGCTTCTCCAGACTACAAAATCATGCACCCCGACAACACAGTAATTTGTCAAGTGAAGATTTCTCGTGCTGCAATGAAAGCGGCTCAAGAGGCAGCAAAAGCAGCGAAAGCTCCTGTAAAAGGAAAGAAAAAATAATATTTTTTCAATCATTCAAGAAAGCATCAGTTGTAAAACTGGTGCTTTTTTTATGCTTTTATTTTTTTATTACTAGGAGCACAAATAGCTCCATTTCAAGCACGAATCCTCCTGCTGTCCATTCTATCTTTTTCCCTTTTTTCCTGTCAGGGTTTAGAACCCGGACAGGAAAAATAAAAAAAGGATGCCATTCCCATCAGGGCTACTCAGAACTATTTTGTTCTCAATAACGATTTTCTAAAAATCTAATAGTCCAATACTCTAATTAAGTCTATTTTTGCAACATGATAAAATGGATTTCAAATTTATTCTCATCGACAAAAACAGAAGACAATACGGATTGTATGAAACCGGAGGTTCAAGAACACAAAAAAAACAATATAAAAAGCGTGAGTAATAAATTTTTAATAGTTGGACTCGGCAACATTGGTGCCGAATATGTAAACACACGACACAACATCGGTTTTAAAGTAGTCGATTTTTTAGCTCGAAAAGAAGGAATCAATTTCGAAACCGTAAAATTGGGTTCCCTAGCCGAATATAAATTCAAAGGAAGGACTTTTTTACTTTTGAAACCCAATACCTACATGAATTTGAGCGGGAAAGCAGTACAATACTGGATGGAAAAAGAAAAAATTCCTTGGGAAAACATCTTGGTAATCACCGATGATTTGAATCTTTCCTTTGGAACCATTCGCATCAGACAAAAAGGAAGCGATGGCGGACACAACGGATTAAAAAATATCAATCTTGTCCTGAATACACAGAACTACGCGCGATTCCGTTTTGGGATTAGTGATGAATTCAAAAAAGGAAAACAAGTTGATTATGTCCTTGGAGACTGGGACGATGCTGAAAAAGTAGCACTTCCCGAACGACTAGAATTAGCTTCAGAGATTATAAAATCATTTGGAACAGCTGGATTAGAAATCACCATGACTTCATTTAATGGAAAATAAAAAAAGGGAAACATTTTATACGTTTCCCTTTTTTAGTAATTCTATTTTGTGATTATTCAATCACGATCTTTCTTACCTCTTTCCTATCTCCATCAATCACGGTCAATAAATAAAGTCCGGGTTGAACATTTTTCAATTGAATGTTTTCATTAAAATTAGAATTGCTTTCAAATTTATTCTCAAAAAGTTTTCTGCCCAACAAATCATGCACTAATACCTTCACCCCATTTGATGATGCACTGGTAAATTGAATATTAAAATTCCCTTTGTTTGGATTTGGATACAAGACAAAATCATTGATTTGAAAATCCGGCGCCGCTAAAGTAAAGGTTTGTGTACAAATTGTTATCGATGCCGAATCTAATGTTCCCACATTAGCTTGATAAGCATCCCGAACTCTCAATGTCCAAGCTCCTTGTTGATTTTGTCCATTAAAAGCAGATAAGGGCTCAAATGGAGCTACGGTTTGAGCAGCCGTAGTCCCACAAGCTAAAACCCCTCCTAAATCATCATAATTCAACACTAAGCTACCACTAGTGGATCCACAACTTCTTTCAAGTAATCTTACAGTTGTCCCTAGCGGACTTACCAAATCTATTTGCACGTCAGACAAATAAGTATGAGTAAGACCAACAGAAACATTTACATCTGCTATAGCTCCTATTGAACCAGAAGCATTGATTGTTTTAGAAGTATAAGTTGTTGATTCCGGTATTGAAAAAGGAGCTGCAAAAGTATACGTATTACAAGAAGAAGTAACCGAATATCCAATAGCAAAGGACTTGCTGTTTACTGCATAATAGATATTTGCTGTTGGTTCAATCAAAATTCGACAATTTTTTGCAGTAATATTTGGAACCGTTACTGTTTGTGAACCATCATTTGGAGTCGCCGAAACTAAAGTTGTTGGAAAAGTTAACCCACCATCAGTAGAAAGTTTGATATTCACAAATTGAGAACCTTGTAAGGTTGAGTCATATCCACTCCAAGTTATTGTTTGCGATGTTCCATAAAACCAACTCAAATTTTCTGTATTTTGTGAGGTTACTGCAAATGGACCAACTGTTCCGCTTACATTTACAATCATTTCATCTGTACCCGTTTGAGCCGTTCCAAGTGCAGCGTTGTCTCTGCCTGTTAAAGTAAAATGAAGTGTTCTTGCAATTGTGGAAACTGATTCCCATGTTGTAGTTAATTTACTGGACAATACAGTACTGTAAGTAGGCATATATCGTATAGGTGAACTACTTGGATACATAGATCTAAAAAGAGGGCCATCTATTTTGGTGGGTAAAGCAATACTATTTGCTCCGCTTGTAGTAGTAGCTGTGTCATTTTGTTCCCAACAATAAGAAATAGTATCTCCATTAACATCAGAGCCCGTACCTGTCAACTTAAAAGCAGTTCCGTTAGGAATAGTATAATCTAAACCCGCACTAATTGTTGGAGGACTATTACTTATTACAGTACTAACTGGACACGTTTTATTCAAAAGATTATCTTGTATTTGTTTAATGCTTACATAAGCAAAGTAATCATCCGAATTTGCTTGAACATCATAATCCGTAATCCCAGCATAACCCATAATTGTTGATCCGCTTCCTGGCTCAACACATACTCCCGTTCCTTCAAGTGAATAAGAAAAGGTGTGGTTAGCACCTAATTGATGCCCCATCTCATGTGCTACAAAATCAATGTCAAAGGTATCCCCAGCAGGTTTCGCATCAGCTGGTGATGTAAAAGCACTCCCTTTTGCTAATGGATTAGCAATAGTAGGATTCACACACACACAACCTATACAACCAGAATTACCCCCACTACCTGTAGCTCCAAATAAATGTCCCATATCATACCCTCCATCTGTTATCGTACTACTTAAATTACTCTGTAACTCTTGATTCCACTTACCTCCTGCTCCGGCAGTTGCATCAGAATATGGATCAGTTGCCGCATTTGTATAAATTATGAGATTATCATTTGCGATAATACTCAATTTTACGGCTAAATCTTTATTAAAGATTCCATTTACTCTAGTCATAGTAGCATTCATGGCTGCCAATGCTCCATTAACAGTTCCTCCAAAATAAGTAGCATATTCACCTGTACAAGACAACGCAAGTTTCAAGGTTTTGAAAACCTTATTACTCGCTGCAATTTCACTGGTTTTACTTAGCAAGTGTTTGTTTAATGCAACATCTTCTGTTTTACAGACAAATGGCAAACTTCCTGTGGATCTATTTTTCGAATTAAAAAGAACATAGACAGTATTGTCTTTTGAATACGGCTCAATAAATTCTGAACCACTTTCCCCTCTCAAAATCATAGTCTGAATCCCTTTTGGTGAGAAACTAAAATAAAGAGATGCATTTTTATCAGTAATCCCAATACCGTTATAAGCCCTTATATCTGGATATTTTGCTTGCAATTCAGGTTCAAAATTAGAAGACTCCCAAACGGAAAATTTTTCTAAAACACCATTCATATTTGGAATTGAAATCTCAATTCTATTCTCCTTCCTTGTTTTATTTTGGAGTGATAACAAGGATTCTTTAATTAAACTTTCATCAAATTTAAATAACAATTGATTATCCGTAATTGGTTTTACACTTATTCGATCTGAAACAGCAACCTTATTTCGATCAATTCTTTTCCAAGGAGACCCGTTTTGAGCATTGATTATTGAATTAGAAACAATAATTACAAAGAATAGTATAATTCTTTTCATGGTTAGTGGGTGTTTGAACTTCAAAATTAAAGCATTTATGTTAATGTATAAAAGTAATTCTAAATATTTTAAAGGAATCATGAGTTCTTAGAGGTTTATTTTTTTATTTTTTTGCTGCTTTTTTAAGAAACGAGGCTAAATTCTATCGAAAATTAATTTCCATACCGTTACTTTTAAAATAGATAGTATAAATTTGCACTATTATAAAACATTTGCTTTGAAGATTTTCCATTCTATAAACGATTTCAGTTCCAATAAAAAAACAATCCTAACTTTAGGCACCTTTGACGGAGTTCATATTGGTCACAAAAAAATTCTGGAAAAGCTTATCCAAAAAACAAAAAACGAAGACTACGAAAGTTTAGTGCTTACTTTTTTTCCCCATCCCAGAATGGTTTTACAAGAACATTCCGACATAAAACTACTCAATACTATAGATGAAAAAATAGATTTACTGGAGCAAATAGGTATTGAAAATCTTGTCATCCACCCTTTTGATGAGACTTTTTCGAGATTGACAGCCGAAGAGTTTGTAAAAACAATTCTTGTAGACCGATTTCATATTCAAAAAATAATAATAGGTTATGACCATCGATTTGGTCGAAATCGTACAGCAAACATTGACGACCTTATTGCTTTTGGAAAAGAGTATAATTTTGAAGTAGAGCAAATATCAGTTCAAGAAATAAATGACATTTCAGTAAGTTCCACTAAAATCAGAACGGCATTGTTAGATGGGGACATGGATTTGGCAAATAAATATTTAGGCTATGATTATTTCTTAACTGGAATCGTTGTTAAAGGAAAACAATTAGGAAGAACCATCAACTTTCCAACTGCCAACTTAAAAATAGAAGAAAATTACAAGCTTATTCCACAAAATGGGGTTTATATTGTAAAAAGCACCATCAACCAAAAAACTGTTTTTGGTATGATGAACATTGGATTTAATCCTACTGTTGACGGGCAAATTCAAACTATAGAAGTCCATTATTTTGATTTTGATACCGATTTATACAACCAAAAAATCAGGATTTCCATTTTGCACAGAATTCGTTCTGAACAAAAATTTGATTCGGTAGCACTTTTAAAAGAGCAACTTGAAAAAGACAAAAAAACGGCAACGGATTACCTGAGTAAAATTTAACTTCATATTAAATTCTTTTTTTAACACATTTCATAAAATATTGTCATATTTTCTGTAAATTTGATGTACATATATTGTTTCTCATAGTCGTATTATTTTTAACTCTTCTAAAAATTAATCATATGAAAATGCCAAAAGAATTTTACAACGGATTTATAATTTTCCTTGGAATTGGACTTTACTTTTTGTTTATGGAGCTTTTAGGTCTTGCTGATTTGTTTTACTTACGCCTCTTCAATGTATTATTTGTTTTTTACGGTACCAACAGAACTTTAAAAGCAAATTTTACCGAAGGGAAAACTATTCTTGTTTCTAATGCTGCTTCGGCATTAACCACATCGCTCACAGGGATTTTTTTAAGTGTCATTGGACTCATAACTTACAGCTATTCAAGAGGTGGTGATGCTTATGTAGGTTCATTGTCAAAAACTTTTTTATTTGGAGGAAATCCCTCAGTAATGACCTATTCTATTTCTTTGCTTTTTGAAGGAATCGTATCAGCTGTAATTGTCACATTTATGCTACTATTGTATTGGGACAGCCTTTACTCTTCGGATAAGCATCAAAGTTAAATCAATAAAAATCTACTTTTCTGGTTTGTATTCAACTATCATAAAGAAACAATTTACAGCTGCAATTTCATAATATAAATAGACATTTAACTTAGAGACACAAGAAAAAAAGCGCTGTAGATTTCAAAAAACCATCTTTTCAAAATCAAAAAGACATTCTGTTTCTAAACGAACTAAATTATTTTAATTTAAAAAACTAATCCTATGAAACTACCAAAAGAGTTATTAAACGGATGTCTTATTTTTATTGGAATTGGCGTTTACTTTCTATTAATGAATGCATTAGGTTATGCCGATTTATTTTACTTACGCCTTGTTAATGTGTTTTTTGTTTTTTATGGCGTAAACAGAACTATAGCAATGAATCTTGCAGAAGGTAAAAAAACATTCATTGCTAATGCAATATCAGCAATGACTACATCACTTGTAGGCGTATTTTTAAGCATCATCGGACTGGTGGTCTATAGCTACATGCAAGGCGGAGATTCCTATGTGAAATCCTTACCGAAAACATTTTTATTTGGCGGAAATCCATCCGTAAACACTTATTCTATTTGTTTACTCTTTGAAGGGATTGCCTCTTCAGTAATTGTTACCATGTTGCTCATGTTATATTGGAACAACCGTCTTACAACTGATTAACTAGTCCATAAATTATTCTACTTTGGCTTTTAGACACTATTGCATTGCTTCTTTAGAACAATTTGACTACTTTTGGTGCATCAAAAAATCGTATAGATGAGCATTACAAAACATAACTGGACGAAAGACGAAATTATCGCAATATATAATAAACCTATGATGGATTTGCTTTTTGAAGCAGCTTCAATTCATAGAGAACATCATGACCCTAATGTCGTTCAAGTTTCGACTTTATTATCCATAAAAACAGGTGGTTGCCCAGAAGATTGTGGGTATTGTCCACAAGCAGCCCGTTATCATACAGCTGTTGAAGGCAATGATCTAATGTCTGTAAGCCAAGTAAAAGCACAAGCTTTACGAGCTAAATCAAGTGGTTCTTCCCGTGTATGTATGGGAGCAGCATGGAGAAATGTAAAAGATGGTCCTGAATTTGACCAAGTATTGGAAATGGTTCGTACCATAAATAAACTGGACATGGAAGTGTGTTGTACACTTGGAATGATCACTGAAAACCAGGCACATCGTTTGGCAGAAGCTGGTTTATATGCTTACAACCACAATTTAGACACTTCAGAAGAATATTACAAAGAAGTAATCTCAACACGCGGATTTGAAGACCGTTTACAAACCATAGAGAATGTTCGTAAAACGAATGTTACTGTTTGTAGCGGTGGAATTATAGGAATGGGAGAAAGTATTGAAGACAGAGCTGGAATGCTTGTAGCACTTTCTACATTAAATCCCCAACCAGAATCAGTGCCAATAAATGCATTGGTTGCTGTTGAAGGAACCCCGATGGAAGAAGAAAAACCAGTAGAAATTTGGGAAATGATTAGAATGGTAGCCACTACCAGAATTATCATGCCGGAAACTCAAGTACGTTTATCTGCCGGAAGAATGAACATGAGCCGTGAGGGACAAGCTATGTGTTTCTTTGCTGGTGCCAATTCTATATTTGCTGGAGATAAATTACTAACTACTCCAAATCCTGATGTAAATGAAGACATGAAAATGTTTGAAATGTTGGGTTTAAATCCTCAAAAACCATTTACAAAAGTTTCTCAGCCACAAACGGTTGAAGCAGCAGATTCTCAATTTGCTCCGTTAGGTGAAAAACCAAAATGGTCAAGACCGGGACATAGCATCGAGAGAAATCTTGAAGCATCCAATAAAGAAAAATAAACTTTTCAAAGCATATAAAAACACACCATCTGTTACTATCAGATGGTGTGTTTTTATACATCACTTTTTTTAATAAATAATTTTCTTGTTAACTGTATGCCCATTTTGTAACACAATTTTTACTAATACGATTGATCGGTTTGAAACCAAATTTGGCACCAAAAATTCAATGCTATCTATATTATTTTTTTGATATATTTTTCTTCCTGACAAATCATATAGTATAATTTTATCTATGACTTCCGCTGTTGAATTTATTTGTATTTGTTTGTTTTTATTAAACACTAAAACAGAATCTTTCTCTGTTTGAAACGTTTTCACAGCTAAAGTTTTATCCATAAAATGCAATACAAAACGGTTATTAAAAGCACCTATTTCTGTATTAAAAGTATAACTCCCACTTTTTAAATCAAAATTTGTATTGTTTAACTTGTCTTCTATAAAAACCACTTGATTGGATAATAATCCATCAACGGTATCAATATTTATTGTAAAAACACCCTCAATAGTTGTACTGTAACCTAAAGGAATAACATCTGTTTCGTTAAATGGTAAAGCCCTACCTTGAATCACTAAATTCTTATCCTGATTAATACTATAAAAATCGATGTATTCATTTCCGTCAAAACTTTCCCCATCAAAACTGGCATCATAATCATTAGTTGCCCCTTCTATATAGCCAATTAAAGTTTGCTTGAAAGCTCCTTGGCTATTGGATAAATTTAACCAGATTCGATCCTTCTCAATATTTATCTGTTTTTGTTTTTTTATTGCATTCGATTTAAAAAAACTAGAATTATTTCCAGCAATACGCATACTATTATTAAAAACGACTGCTCCACCCCCATTAATACTTGTTACAAAAAATGCCTGGCCAGAGGCAATTTTACCATTAGGTTTCGTATTATTTACCCCTAATTTCAAAGCAGCACTGGTTCCTACTCCGCCTAACAAGTTATAAACAGCATAATCATCTGAGGTATACGTATTATTTGTAATAGCCGTATTATGAGTCCAGAGATAAATTGTCCCATCTGTGACGCTGGTATTTGTTGTAATAAAAACATCGGCATCAATTGCGGATGGATATGGATTTCCTATAAGATTTGAAGTGTCAGTTGTTGCTATTGGAACTGAAATAATTCCATTATTAGGAACTCCTGAAAAAACAGCTTCATAAATAGATGAAATTATTGTTGAATAATTTTCAGGGCCACGGATAATATAACCGTTTCCTAAACCCATCGCATTTGTTGGTGTTTCGTTATGCCAATTATCCGCCGAAGCATCGAAAGAATAAAACTTATCCAAAAGTGTGAGAGGAGAGATATCAATCAGTTTTTGATTTGAAACCGGCGAAGACCAATACGTATAATCCGTTTTTAAAACAGGAGTAGTTTGTCTTTTTATTCGAATATTTCCTGTGTTAATAATTTGATCATCCGATTGATGAAGAGCTGCATTATTTTCTAAAACTAATGTCCCTAATCCAGTATAATCGAAAGTCAATCCTAAAGTATTTCCATTTGGAATTGTGACCGTATTCCCTAAACTTATTGAACAAGAACAGGCATTTGTTGAGTTGAAAACAGGGAAGTTTCCGTTGAATATTATCGTTTTTTCAGGCGATGGCAATCCATTACTCCAAGTAATTTCGTCCCAAATAGAGCTGTTCGTGCATAATTTAATACGAGCTATACGATGTTTTGTAATACCCGAAATAGAATTAAAATTACCTCCAATCATCACTTTATTATTTGGAGTAAAGCAAATACTATATAACGTACCGTTTAGATTTACGGAAAAAGTTGTATCATAGACTCCAGTTGTAAGCAATCGAACCATTCGTTTAACAGCAGTTCCATTATATGTTCCTGAAAAAGTTCCTCCTATAAGCAATCGGTTGTCTGGTTGAACCAAAATTGTTCTGACTTCTCCACTACTAAAACCCGCTCCCGAAGTAAAAGAAGTATCTAAACTACCATTACTATTAAGCCTGGTTATTCTTTTTGCGGAAGCGCCTCCATAATTTAAAAATGTCCCACCAATAATGAGTTTATTATCTGATTGTATTGCAATGGCATAAACATATTTATCAAACCCTGTGCCTATAACAAATCCAAAATCAGTGCTTCCATCCGTATTCAGACGGACCATTTTATTATACGAAAGTCCATTGAAAGTTGTAAATCGTCCACCTAAAATAATCTTTCCATCCGATTGCAATAAAAGAGCTTCTACTATAGCATCGGCACCCAAGCCTGTACTAAAACTTACATCAATTGTACCATCTGGCAATAACCTAGCAATTCTATTAACAGAAATACCATTGTAATTCGTAAAATTTCCAGCTATAATTATTTTCCCATCTGGCTGAAGTACCACTGTATATATCTGATTGTTAGCTCCTGTACCAATTGAAAATGTAGTATCTAAATCTCCATTTGACAAAATCCTAATTATTCTGTTAGCAGTAACTCCATTATAATTTGTAAAACTGCCGACTAAAATAATTTTATCATCCGCCTGTATAACAGCGCTCTTAATTACATTATTCGCTCCTATACCCGAAGAATTAAATGTAGGATCGATAACTCCATCTTCTAACAAACAAGCAATTCTATTGACACTTCCTCCATTGAATTTAGCAAAACTCCCAAAAGTCATCGTCTTATTATCTGGTAAAGAAATAATCTTTAAAACCGAATTATCAAAACCTACACCAGCGGTTAGATATCCAATATCTAAAGTTCCAACTGCGTCGATTTTGGCAAGTCTGCCTTGATTTTGGGAATCAAAAACAGAAAAAGACCCCCCTACAAACCAAGAACCATCAGGTGTATCGGCTAATGCATAAACCGTTGCTGAAGAAGGACCAAAACCAATATCAAATAAAGGATTAATTACTCCATTAGAACCTAACAAAACTAATCTATTGACTGCTGTCGCATTATAACTTCCAGTAAAAGAACCTGCAACCATAATCGATCCACTAGAATTTATTTTTATACTATTTATTCCTACTGTACTAAATCCTGATCCGGAACTAAAAGCACCATCAATGGACCCATCAGTATTTAAACGAATGATTCTATTGGCCGCAGTTCCATTGTAACTTGTAAAATCTCCTCCTACCAAAATTTTTCCATCAGGTTGCAAGAAAAGAGCCCCAATATTATCATTAAAACTTGTTCCAATTCCAAATGTAGCATCAATAGAGCCATTACTATTTAATCTTATTATTCGGTTACAAATAGTTCCATTAAAAGAAATAAAAGAACCTGCAACAATTATTTTTCCATCAGTTTGGATTTGAACTTCATCTACATTTGCACTTGCTCCAGAACCCGTAACAAAAGAAGTGTCTAAATTACCGTTTGACAATATCCGAGCGATATGATTTGCTGTTACGCCATTATACTTTGTAAAACTTCCAACAATAATAATACTACCATCAGTTTGCAAAGCTAATCCATGGACTATACCAGTACTTGCCGCGACTGAAGTATTAAAAGTAGCATCAAAAGAACCATCACTGTTAAGTCGTATTAATCGTCCTGCAGCTGAGCCATCAAAAGCGGTAAAAGATCCTCCTAAAATTATCTTCCCGTCTGGCAGCAGTAAAGAGCAATATATTTTTCCATTAAAACCAGAGCCTAACCCAAAAGAAATATCTTTGGAACCATCTGAAAACAATCTACATAAATACGGAGTTACAGCACCATTAAAATTCAAAAAATCACCTCCTACTATTAATTTTCCATCGGCTTGTAAAGAAACAGTTCTAACCGTGTTATCAAAACCATCACCTTGAAGACCATCATCTAAAACATTAAATGCTAAATCTACTTTCCCTTGTTGGGAATAGCTGGAATTAATAAAAAAAAGACTGAACAAAATAACGAAGAAAGGTAGTTTTAACATCAAATTAAATCGGATTTATAGTTTCAATATGAATGATAAAAAAATTCATAATTGTTTCATTTTAAAAACATCTATAAAATTACAGATAATATTCTTGTAATACAATACCCACTTTTAGTGATATTTACCTATGAATTTTAAGACAGTCCTGATAATTATAAAATGTCCGCGGAATTGAACATTCACTACAAATTCAACATGAATAAATAATTAAAGACTGCTGCTCTTTAATTTTTATTTATTGGATTCAAAAAAAATCCCATTCTGTAGACACAGAATGGGATTTTATAAAATTTTAAATTGGTTAAATACTGCTAGTAAAGTACTTTTTTAGAAATTATCTGGCCATTAGTTAAAGTTACTTTTACTATTACCGTTTGCTTATTTAAAGTAATAGTTGAAGTACGGAATTCATTACTATTTACCGCCTCTTTATCAAACACTTTCCTTCCGATTAAATCAAAAACAGTAACTCGTTTTATATTTTCAAGTTCTGATTTTATTTTTAATTCATTTTTATCTTTAGAAATTAAAACGCTAGTGTCATTTGATTCAAAACTACCGGTTCCTAAAGTTTTGTCAGTATAACGCAATACAAAACGATCATTGAAAGTTCCTATCTCAGAATTAAAATTATAAGGCATTGATTTAACATCATGGACAACATTTAATACTTTATCCTCAAGATAAATGTTTTGATCTCCTAAAAACAATCCATCAACATGATCTAAACTAATAGTTGTCTTCCCTGCTACATTTACTGCATATCCCAGTGGAACAACATCTGTATCAACAAAAGGCAAGGCTCTCCCTTGTATCGCTAACTTATCTATCCCTAGCGTACTGTATATTGCGAAGGGCTGAGTATCATTATAAACTAATCCATCATAACCTGGATCATAATCATTAGTTGTATTTGCTATATATCCTACTAGCGTTTGACTTCCCGAAGTAGCATTAGTCAAATTAAACCACATTCTGTCTTTCTCTTCACTACCATCTGCATTCGTTTTTTTTGTGGCAACTTGTCTATAAAAATTACTATTAGTACTATTTGTAGCTGTCGTTCTCATATCATTATTAAAAGTAAGATCTCCTGTAACGTCGACTTCCACAAAGAAACCTTCACCAGAGGCTATATCTCCTGTTGGTGTAATAACATTCCCATTACCAGAAGGAACACCTATACCACCGCTTTTAGTATAGGTAGCATAATCTACGTCCCCATCATAAACATTTCCAGATATTCTATGATTATGTGTCCAAAAATACAATGTGCCCGTAATGGTTTGTGTGCCCGTTCCAGAAGTAATATTAGCATCAATAAATGCATCTGCATCTATCGATGACGGATATGGATTACCTATCAAGCGTACCCCGGCAGGCTGTCCACTTTCTAATATTGATGTAACCGGAATATTTATAGTACCATTATTAGGAACTCCCAAAAATTGCAATGAAGTATCTATCGTAGGCGTAACAGTACTAGTTGTCTCCGAAGCGCGAATGGCATAACCGATACCCTTTGCAAAAACTGTTGTTGCTGCATTTACATTAGCCCAATCATTATTACAAATAAAAAATTTATCACTTAGGGTATTTGGCGAAAAATCATATAATGTTTGCGAACTAGTTGTAGGTGAAGACCAATAGGTAAAATCATCTGAAAGGAGTGGTGTTGTATTTCTTTTTACAATTATATTTCCAGAATTTAGGCCTGTATATGTTGTTTGTATTAGGCTGGTATTATTTTGAAATGTCAATGTCCCTGGAGCTGTTACCGTAACTGCATCATCAACCGATACCGCAGATGTCCCCAGAACATTTACCGCTCCATTAGTAACCGTAAGTGTATTGGCAATATCCAAATCACCAGCTATTGTATAACTGCCACCAACACCAGAAAACAAAAGTTCATTATAGGCTCCGATAGCCACTGTTTGTCCCGTTCCATAATAGTCTACAATTCCTGTTGCAAAAGCCTTACCGTTTGTCGCTCCTGAGAAACGTACTTTACCTTCCATATCCGTTAAACCTGCATAAGACAAAACTCCAGTTTTCATATCTAAAACAGCATCTACTGTAGGAATATTTAAACTCCCAACGGTAAGATTAAAACCATTCATAAAAAGGGTAGGAGTCCCTCCATTGTCTATATTAAACGATCCTCCAGTACTAATATTTCCTAATGCAGTTTGAGTCCCGGATACATTGTCTATTTCTAAAGAAGATGGAGTTCCGCTATATGTTCCTGAAACTAAAGACTGACCTCCAGTAAGAGTATTATATACTACTTTTGAAGTCCATATTTTTCCAGAAGGAATTGGACTAACGGAACTATTGGCCGTTCTAAGCTGTCCTGATCCAGAATTAGAAAAAGTACCTCCTCCAATCAATGCAAAAGTTCCCATGTTTATTATAGAATTAGTACTAATATTCAATGTATTATTTACAGTAATTGCAGCACCTGCAGTGACAATAAAACTAGTATTTGAATTCGTTAGATTATAAAATGTATTTATCGAAGACCCCCCTATAGATTGTGCGACTATACCATTATAATTCACAGTACTTGTATTGGCGGTAAAAGTTCCTGAATTATTCCAGTCTCCACTTACTGTCAATGTATTAGAACCCATTATTATCAAAGAAGCACCCACTCCTATAGTCATACTTTTACAAACCCCTCCAGCTAAACCTATTACAGGTTGCGATGGAGCTGAAGAAATAATGGTAACATCGGTAGTTGATATTGGTAAAATTCCGCCACACCAATTTCCAGACGTATTCCAGTCTGTCCCAAAAACACCTAACCATGTCCCTGCTATACATGATGTATTTACATTCAAAATTCCAGTAGTAGCACCACCAAAAACAGCATTTTTAAAGCTTGCAGAAGAACCCGTACCTCCCCATAATCCTGAGGTTTGAAGTGTACCTCCAAATGTTAGTGTTTGAGCACTTGAAGTAGTAGTATTAGGAAGAATGGCAATTGCAGTTCCCCCAATAGTTACCCCCCCGGCAATAGTAGTAGCTCCGGCAAAGGTCTTATTTCCTGAACCATTAAGAATAAGATTACCATAGTTTTGTACTGCAACCGTTTGAGCAGTTCCACTATACAACACAGTACTTCCAGCATTTAAGGTTGGGGTAAAACCCACGGGAAAAGAACTGGTACCACTTAGATTTAAAGTTCCTCCATTAGCTACAGATAAACTACCCAAAGACCCAGAAATTCCGAAACCGCCATTCGCTAATGTTGCCCCGCTATTTATAGTTAACGGTACATTTGCACTAAAGACCTTAGCTGCATTAACCGTGATTATTCCCGAATTAGTAATTATTACCCCTCCCGAACCTGGAAACGGAGTTATCCATTCTTCTGAGGTTACTGAGTTAGCAACTGTCATATTATATTGTAAAGTAGCACCTAAACCATAAGTTACAACCCCAGAAGTTATAACTACGGGAGAAGCTGTTGTCCCTTCTAATGAAAGTTTACCATTAACTGCTGGTGTTGTTGCAAATGTTCTTAAGCCAGATCCTGAGATAGTCACATTATTAAAAGTCAAATTTGCAGCAGCTATAGTTTGTGCTCCAGCTGCCGCAAAATTTACGGTGCTAGTACCAGGAATAAATAATGTTCCTGTCCCGCTTAAAGTTGCGCCTACCAATTTTAAATTTAGGGTACTTGAACCTCCGTTTAATGTTCCCGCAGTTAGTGCAACAGCTCCTGCCAAAGTATGAACAAGCCCTGTACCCAGATTAAGTGTTCCTCCAGTTCCATTTATCAGTAATGCGCCCCCACTTACGTTTCCAGAAAAAGTTGCTATTCCGCCAGTTTTTAGCATACTAACAGTTCCTGTTGTAGTAAATGTTTGAATCGTTTGATTAGCACCACCTGTAAATTGAACATAAGGCAGGCCAAGAGAAACGGCACCTGAATTATTAAAATCCCCACCTAAAAGTAAATTTGCAGCTGCACTGGCAGTTGAGTAATTGATAGAACCAGTTAAGTTATTCGTTAAACTTCCAGAGGTTATTGTTAAAATACCCGTAGAAAATTTTACTGTCCCTGAGTTTACCAAATTACCAGATATTAGAGATAAACGACCCGTGGTTAAAGTAAAAGTCCCTGTATTCGAAAAATTACCAGAAGAAATAGTCAAACGACCGGTTGTCAAGGCAAAACTTCCCGTATTTGTAAAATTCCCTGTAAGAATTAGTCGGCTGCTCGTACCCGTGAGAGTACCACTATTACTAAAAGATCCCGTTATGGTAAACGGATTTCTTACCCCTACAGCTAGAGTAGCGCCAACATTAGTGATTAGATTAGCAACAATAACATTAGTCGCACCTAGAGTTACGGTATTTACACTTACACCATCTCCAATTGTGACATTAGGCGGAGTACCGGTTGCTGTTAATACCCCAAAGGACGCAGTACCTTTAAACAAGATTGTTCCAGGTCCGTTCACTCCGTTTGTTCCCGTTCCAACATTAGTAAAAGTACCAGAAACGGTAAGTGTCTGACCGCTGCTTATAACTAATTTACTTGTTGCTGCATTCAAAGAAAGATTGGTTATACTTGCTGAGGCAGATACAGTGACAGTTGCTCCTGCAACTATTGTTGCATTATCTCCAGCAACGGGCGCAATACCTCCAACCCAAGTTGTCCCAGATGACCATAAGCCCCCTGTAGCTGTACTCGTTCTTGTGGCTGCATTTGCTATTGAAAAAGAAAATAAAAAGGCAGAAAAAAACACTACTTTATAAACACAAAGGCTTAGTTTATTGTCATAAAATAAAGACAGTAATTTTAAAGATTTATCTCCGGTAATAACCCTGTTTTTTTTTCTTGTATTTGTTTGAAAAGAAACAGGAAATTTAATTAAAACTAAAAAAAAATGGGGTAATAATTTCTTAATCATATTTGTTTTGAATTTACATAAAATCTTTTACCGCTCTATGGTATTTTAGCAAAAGACGATTCTTACAAAAACATAAAAAAATAATATATATAAAAAATTAAATCGTTTAAAAGCAGTTATATCGGTCTAAAAGCTACTTTATCACATGCCATCATTTAGAAATTTAAATTAGAAAAATTGCAAACAAAAAAAGCGCATTTTGTTGAAACAAAAGGCGCTTTTACTTATAATACTTCAAGTCGTTTTAATAAATAATTTTTTTAGTTATAGTTTTCCCATTTTGCAACAAAATTTTAACAAGCAATACTTGATTATTTATGAATAAATTAGATATCGTTAATTCATTTACATCTACATTTAATTTTTGATAAACCGACCTTCCCAACAGGTCATACACCTGAACTTTATTTATTGTCTCAACTGGTGAATTAATTTTTATTAGTTTATTCTTATTAGAAACCAAAACTGTATTTTCTAATATTTCAAAGCTACCCGTATCTAAAGTTTTATTAGCATTGACATATCGCAATACAAAACGATCATTGAAAGTACCCGATTCTGTAGTAAATGTATAGGGTCCATCTTTTAAGTTTTTAATACTATTTGTATTCTTGTCTTCAATAAAAACATCTTGAGACGTAAACAATCCATCAACTTCATCAATACTTATAGAAAAGGCACCTTCAATAGTAGAACTAAAACCTAATGTAACCTCATCATTTTCATCAAAAGGCAAAGCCCTTCCTTGTATCGCTAAATTTTTATCTTCATTTACACTGTAAAAATCGATAAACTGGTTTCCATCAAAACTCTCTCCGTCATAAGAATTATCATATCCATTGGTTGCATTTGTTACATAACCAAGTAAGGTCTGTTTAAAGGCTCCTTCTGAATTGGTTAAATTAAGCCAAACTCTATGTTTTTCTATTAAACTAGTTGTTTTTGAATTAGTCATCTTGAAAAACTGAGAATTATCCCCCGTAATAGTACCAACGCCTACTCGCATACTATTATTGAATGTCGCAGTACCACTAGATTTACCTGTAGCGAAAAATCCTTGCCCTGATGCAATTTTACCAGAGGGTTTTTGTCCACCACTTCCCGCAACATTTCCGCCTTGTGCGTATGTCACACCGTCAGTACCAACTCCTCCTGTAAGATTATAAGAGGCATAATCATCAGAGGTATATGCATAATCCCCTGAACCTGCACTACCATTAGTAATACCTGAAGCTAATTGAATCGCTGTATTATGCGTCCAGAAATAAAGGGTTCCATCTAAAACTGCACTATTATCCATTAAAAATTTATTCGCATCTAAAGCAGATGGATAGGGATTCCCTATAAGATTTAAACTATCTAATCCTCCAATTGGAATAGTAATTGTTCCATTATTTGGCACTCCTTTAAAATTAGCTTCATACAAACCCGGTGGTGTTGGTGCAGCAAAATTTTGAGGACCGCGAATAATATACCCAGCTCCTTTTACCATATTATTTGATGGATTTTCTTGTGTCCAGGTATCTGACGTTGAATTATAAGAAAAAAACTTGTCATAAAGGGTGTTTGGCGATACATTATACAACGTTTGTGGGGACACTGGAGAAGACCAATAGGTATAGTCAAATTTACCTATTGGAGTCGTTTGTCTTCTATAAGTTATGCTACCAGTATTTATTGCAGCATTATTTATTTGTACTAAACTCGAATTATTCTCAAATGTTAACGTTCCAGTACCTAAAACAGTAAGCTCATTCGTTAATTTTAGAGTTCCACCAGATAAAATAGTTACAGATTTACCTGAATTAACCTGACAAGAACAAGCATTAAGATTAACAGCTGAAGAATAAAATCCATCAAAAACAATTTTCTCAGAACTTGTTGGTGCTAATCCTGTTGACCATACAGAACCATTCCAAGTATTAGTAACTTGATTATTAATGGTTACACCAGATGATGCAACAGAGGCACAAGTTCCATTAGAAACCGTATAATAATATGTCCCAACAGAAAGTCCTGAAATAGTTGTACTTGTTCCTGTTCCTGATATTGTTGCACTTGAAGTACCGCTTCGCGTCAATGTCCATGTTCCTGATGCAGGCAAACCACTCAAAACTACACTTCCAGTTACTATAGAACAATTTGGTTGTGTAATATCTACTGATGCAAATGTTGGTGCTGTTGGTATAGAGTTTACTGTTATAGTTCCAGTGGCACTCACACTACCGCAGCCACCAATTAATGGGATACTATAGCTAAATATACCTGATGCCGTTGGAGTACCACTGATTGTAATTATATTTGATGCCCAAGCGGCGATAACTCCCGCCGGCAGTCCCGTTGAAGCTCCAATTCCTGTTGCGCCAGTTGTTGCATACGTAATATTAGTTAATGCCGTATTGATACACAATGTTGGCGTTGATGAAGCAGCTCCGACTGTATTGTTTGCAGTCACTGTTATAGTTACAGGAGTCGTATATGCCGAATAAAAAGTTTTTCCTTCAACCATAGAAACGGTTCTTCGTTGGTAACTTGTTATAGTAGTTAAAGCTGGAGGAGGATAAGTTGAACTTGTTGCGCCTGGAATAGTAACATAACTACCCGTTGCATTTGTCTGCCATTCGTATGTGATTGTTCCTGAACCTGTACTAGCTGTTGTTGATGTCAAAGTAGCTGGAGTAGCTCCACTACAAATCAATTGTGATGCGCCTATTACTCCTGCAGTAACAACATTGATACCTCCAGCAGCCTCAATTTCCGCAAATAGGTACAAAGCACCACCACCAACACAAACAGCGTATTGAACAGTACCTACAAAAACCTCGTCATTATTATTACAACTTCCATTTAAACTACCTGAACCATTTTGAAGATACAGGGCAACATTTGAAGGTAATCTAATTATAGAATGATCAAAATTAATCTGCCCATTGGGAGAAGTAACAACTATTAATTGTGTATTTATAGTAATGTCAGCATTTTTATTTAAATCCAATGTTCCAGAAATAGTTAAACTCTTTGCATAAACAGGCGTAACATCAAGAGTCACTGTTTTTCCAGATGGAATAACTACGTCATCAGTAGCTGTTGGAACCGCACCTAAAGACCAGTTTGCAGCTGTACTCCATAACAACTTTCCTCCAACTGTTGTTGAACCTAAATAAGTATTTGTTGCTGCAAAAACAACAGTTTGAACTAGTACTAAAAAAAGAGTAAAAAGTAATTTCTTAACCATATATCTGATGTTATTTTAATACGTTAATTTATAAGGTTAGCTTCCTGTAAAAGAAAAAACTTACATTAAAAAACAAATTAAAATAAACAATATCACAAAACACAATAAAGTCGTTGATAAGCATTTTTATTCGTTATACAACTGTTTTACATACAATTAAAAATCACCAAAAAAAATACCCTGTCCATTTGAAACAGACAGGGTATTAATGTAAGTAATTTAATAATTTTTAATAAATAATTTTTCTGGTTACTGTTTGTCCATTTTTTAATACAATCTTCATTAATAAAGTTTGCTCCCTGGAAGTCAAATTTAAAATTGTCATTTTGTTGTTGTCAATGTTGATTTTTTTATAAAGTAGTTTCCCCGAAATATCAAAAATCAAAATTTTATCAATCATTTCAGCTTTTGAATTTACTTTTATTTGCTTATTTTGAACGGAAACAACTATCTTACAAATTCTTTACTTAACCATGAATGATATTTTTTCCATAAAAGAAGCCATAAATAAGATAGAGCACTTTTGCGCCTATCAAGAACGTTGTCACGAAGAAGTAGTTCAAAAATTGAGAACTATGAAAATGGATTCAGAAGAAATCGATACCATCATGGTTCATCTTATCAGTGATAATTTTCTCAATGAAGAACGTTTTGCCTGTAGTTTTGCAAGAGGAAAACACCGCATTAAACATTGGGGAAAAATTAGGATAATAAACGAATTAAAGTCAAAAAAAATAACACAAACTCTTATCAATATTGCATTGAAGGAAATCTCATCTGAGGAATATGCAACAACTTTTCACACTTTGGCAGAAAGAAATTGGAAATCCATACGAGAAACAAATTTGATGAAAAAACGAAAAAAATTCTGTGATTATATGTTACGCAGAGGATTTGAGAGCAATTTAGTCTTTGAAAAAGTCAAAGAGCTGGAAAATTCAAAAGAGTAATAAAAAACACCTATACAATCCTAAATTACAAACTCAAAAGCACGCTTACGGCATTTCCACCAAAACCTACAGCATTAATTAATACTTTTCTAATCGGTTTTGTCTGTAATTGTGATTCCGCAAAAGGGACTCCGATGAACCTATTGTGTTGCATCATCATAATGGCCAATTCCATACTGAGTATTCCTGAAGCTCCAAAAGTGTGTCCAATTTTCCATTTATTAGTAGTCAATAAAGGAAGTGTTTCACCAAAGACTTTCTCAATTGCTTTATATTCCGTCAAATCGCCTTTTATTGTTCCTGGTGCATGCATGACAATCGCATCTACTTCGGATAAATCCGTATTTTGTAAAGCCATTTTCATTGATTTCTGGAAACAGGTCGCTTCCGCTGAAATGGAAATATTGTGTTCCAAAATTTCTGTCGCATAACCAATGCCTTCAATATAAGCCAGTGCGTTTTCTTTTTTACCCATTTCGAGACAACAAACTCCGGCACCTTCGCCAAGAATCATCGTGCTTTGTTTTTTTTCTAAATCAAGAGCGCGATTGGGATATGTCTCTTCACTATTCGAATAAATTTTCAGCGCCCGCATTTGCGCAATCGTAAAATCGGTTAAAGGCGCTTCGCTACCTCCAACCAGAAATTTATCAGCCATTCCGGATCGCAACCAAGCCACACCATTCAGCACAGCGTGTAAAGCTGTAGAACAGGTAATGGAATGCGAAATTTCCGGACCTGAACTTTGCAAATCATGGCTCACCCACGAGGAAATATTCCCCAGAGTTGTTGTAGGTGAAGCAAGTGTATGTGCTTTTCCTGTTTCTAAATAGTCGCGATAGTGCTTTTCGAATAAATCTGTTGCGCCCCGAGAAGAACCAATGTTGATTCCGAATACATCATTTTGAGTCCAACCTGCATTTTGCATCGCTTTTCTTGAAGCTGACATCGCATACAAAACGGAGTTATCTAACGATTTGTATTTGTTATCTGATTCTCGTAATTCGGCAATAACTTGTTCGGAATTATTATCTAAAGCTGCTACAAAGGTTTTTTTACGATCTAAGTCATGCTTTGTAAAACAATGATTTTCATTCAGATAATTTTCCCAAATCACTTCTGGTGTATTCCCTAAAGGTGAAATGGAAGCAATGGCAGTTATTGAGATTGTTTGAGACACAATAGTGTTGTTATTTATGGGCAAAGGTCGCAAAGTTTTTTACAAAGCTCACTAGCGTTTGAAAATTTATGCCTTCAAAACTCCCCTTTATTGTTATAAATTTAAGCTATTTCTAAAGCCTTTTCGACCACTTGATATACTTTTTGCAATTGCGCATCAGTGATAATATAAGGAGGTAAAATATAAACTATGTTGCCAACAGGACGCAGAATTATTCCATTTTCGATAAAGAAATCATAGAGTTTGTTGCGCAAGGTTCCATAATAAGTGGCAGTATCTTCGGTTTTTATTTCTAAAGCAAAAATGACTCCTAGCACACGTGTTGTGGTTACTTTCGGATGGTTTTTTATATGTTCTTGAAAATCCAAATGCCTTTTATTTACGCGAATAATATTAGCTTGCATTTCATTGGTTTGCAACAATTCAAAACTTGCCAAAGCCGCCGCACAACCCGTAGGATTTGCGGTAAAAGTATGTCCATGAAATAACGCTTTATTGATATCCTCATCATAAAAAGCTTCGAAAATGTCTTGGGTAAAAGTCGTAATGGCCATAGGAATAGTACCACCGGTCAACGCTTTTGACAAACACATCATGTCTGGTTTTTCTACCTGATAATCCGTAGCAAAAGTTTTTCCTGTTTTTCCAAAACCTGTCATTACTTCATCGGCAATGGTGAGCACTTTATTTTGCTGACAAATCCGCATTAATTGATCTAATGCTTCCGGCTCATACATCACCATACCTGCCGCTCCTTGGACGAGTGGTTCGTAAATAAAACCCGCACAATTATTCTCTTTCACCACTTTATTCAGAGCATCATAACTTTCCTGTTCTTTTCCTTTTACAGGAACCGGAATCCGAACCACATCGATGAACATTCCTTGAAAAGCTTGGGTATAAAACGAAATTCCGCTTGCCGCCATTGCCGCAAAGGTGTCGCCATGAAAAGCATTTTCGAAAGCTATTATGGTAGTTTTCTTTTCTCCTTTATTGAAAAAATATTGCAGCGCAACTTTAATTGCTACTTCAACCGCGGTAGAACCATTATCGGAAAAAAATATTTTTTGCTGATTTTTGGGTAAAATTTCCATCAACTTCTCGGCAACCAAAACAGCAGGTTCATGTGTAAATCCACCAAAAAGCACATGTTCTAAAGTGGTGAGTTGTTTATAAATCGCATCGGCAATGAATTTATTCGAATGCCCGTATGGATTCACCCACCAGGAAGCGATGGCATCAATATATTCTTTATCATTTTCGTCCCAAAGCAAAGTGCCTTCGCCTTTTTTAATGGCTATAGGAAGTGCTGCAGTTTTGTGTTGTGTATAAGGATGCCAAAGATATTGGCTGTCTCTTTCTGTTAAATTCATTTTATTTCAGATAAAAGAAGTAAGAGACAAGATAAAAGACTTCATAACTAAGTATTCTTTCTTCTTGTTTCTTTTTTCTTAATTTATAATTCCAATAGTTTCTCCCGAAACAAATCAGCATATTCTTTTATTACATTTTGGTCAAAATAGGGCTCTTGCTCAATTCTTCCAATGCATTTCACCCCCGTTTTATTCAAAATTATTCCTTCCGAAGCTTTGTTTTCTTCCCCACTAAAGATGATTCCGGCAATCTTTATTTTTCGATTTTGCAACGCCTCAATCGTGAGCAAAGTATGATTGATACTTCCCAAATAATGTCTGGAAACAACAATTATTTTATAATCAGGTTGAATCAAATCAATAACCAAATCCGTTTCATTTAATGGCACAAAAACACCCCCAGCTCCTTCTATTACTAAATGATTAGCTGTTTTAGGCTCCGTGATTTTCTTTAAATCAATAACAATTCCGTCTAATTCTGCTGCTAAATGCGGACTTGCCGGCGTATTCAAAGCATAACTATTAGGATGGATTACGGTCTTTTTATTGGACAAAAACGATTTTAGTTTATGACTGTCCGAATTTTCTAAATCGCCCGCTTGTATGGGTTTCCAATAATCGGCTTCTAAAGCTTCTGTAATAATGGCTGACGTTATGGTTTTACCTACATCGGTTCCAATTCCTGTTATAAATAGTTTCATTTATTATAATTTTACCCTGTCAGGGTTTTGAACCCTGATAGGGTGTCTTTAACTAAAAAACAAAGGTACTCAACAATCGTAATACTTCCGATATTTCTTCTTTTGAATTAAAGCTGTGCAGACAAAATCGCAATCGCTCCTGCCCTTCGGGAACCGTGGGCGAAAGTATAGCCTTGACATCAAAACCTTTTGCTTGAAGTTTTTGGGCTATGGATTTAACATTTTCATTTCCCGGAATAATAGCGGATTGTATTGCTGATTTACTTCGAACAAACAATTGTTTTAATCCTAATACGTTTTTCTCCTGGTTGAAATGAATGATATTTTCTCGAAGCTGTTCTATATTTTTATTTTCTTTGTTTAAATAGTGGTACCCCATTAAAATCGTGGCAACAGAATGTGGCGAAAGTCCTGTGGTGTAAATAAAGCTTCGGGAAAAATTTACTAAATAATCCCTCAATTCTGGAGCACCTAAAACCGCAGCGCCATGACATCCCAATCCTTTTCCGAAAGTCATAATCCGTGCGAAGACCTGATCTTGTAAGTTTAAATCCTGAACCAATCCCTCTCCCTTCTCCCCAAAAACGCCCAAAGCATGCGCTTCATCAACAACTAAATAACAATTGTGCTTTTCGGATACTTGCACTAATTCTTCGAGATTTGGCGTATCGCCGTCCATTGAAAAAACAGATTCGGTAACAATATAAATGACAGTATTTTGATTTCGAAGAATTAATCGTTCCAAATCCTCAAAATCATTGTGATTGAATTTATAGGCTTTGGCATTCGATAATTGAATTCCATCCCGAATGGAAGCGTGACACAATTCATCGTATAAAATCAAGTCCCCTTTTTGCAGAAGTGAACTAAAGAATCCAACATTAGCATCATAACCTGAATTAAAAATTAATGCCGATTCCGATTTATGAAACTGTGCTATGAAGTTTTCAGTTTTCGGATAAAGTTTATGGTTTCCGGATAATAATCTGGAACCCGTAGCTCCATTTTGAATCTCATTAGTTTCAATTAAATACTGATGTGTCTCGTGAAAAATAGTTTCTGATTTAGACAATCCAAGATAATCATTGGAGGCAAAATCAATCCCTTTACAGGATAAAGGCAATTGTCTCAAAGCATTGTTTTGCTTTCGGGCTTCAAGTTTAACAGATAGATTTTCTGGAAATTTTATCATAGGTCACAAAAATAAGCTTCTTTTTCGGTTTATATATTTTGTATCATTTTTGTTTGACGACTTTTTAAAATTAATGTGTTTATAAGGTATTAACTCCGTTTCCAAATCGGATTACATTATTCATAAAAATTAAATTCTTTGAAAATTAACAAATAAAAAATAATAGTCGAAATAAAATTGATTAAAATTTACGAAAACGGTTTCGATTCAATACTTCGTTAAAATTATGTTAAAATTGTCTTAAAATTTACTTCGAAGATATTTCATTATAAAATAGTTTTCTACTTTCGGCCATTATGAAACGAATTGCATCACTTTTCTTATTAGTAACATTGTTTTACAATGTTCTGGGATACTATCTGATGTTTGCCTATCAACAAGAGCAAGCATGGGTGACTAGTATGGAAAAAGCACCTAGTTCAGAGATGCATGTAATAAAATTGAATGCAACTTTATATTCTTTTATTGAAGACACTGATTTTGAGTATGTAAATGAAGATGTGGTTATTAACAATAAAAGTTTTCATATTTTCAAAAAAAGAATTCAAAATAACATCCTGAGCCTTTACTATCTTCATAATTCACATCAAGATGCAATAGGCAAAGATTTAAAAGATATTGTTGACAATCAATTATTCAATGGATCTTCTTCCAAAGATGCTCCTGTAAAAAAACTGATGAAATCTTTTCTACAGGATTACATTCCAAACAATACTGTTGCGGTTGATTTTTCTACAAAAACAGCTATACATTCGATTGAACCTATCATTACGCCAAACAAGGCATTAGATTCTGGATACTTTTCTTTATCGTATTCTCCACCAGATATCGCATAATCTTCTTTTATTTCTTGTGAAATCTTTCACAGAGGCAAACATTTGCAAAAGCATTATAATTCATGATTGCTTAAGCTAAAATGTACATTAATTACAAATATTAAAATTTACCAGTTAAAAAACACAAACCATTATGCTGTGTTTTTAAAAGCTCATCGTTTTTGAGAGTAAAATATTGGCCTATTTACTATTTTTAATTTGTAGTTGCGTTTTTCCGCTTTCTAATATCAAGACTTAAATTCATTTGCAAATCCCTAAAATGATTTCTTAAAACCATTTGTTTCAAAGTAATCTTTTATCCGTTCATTTTCTTAGTTAAACTAGACAAAAAATTGGCGAAAGCCAAAGAAAGTCCACATTTACAAAGTTAAGGAATCTATCAACCAGTTTACATTTTTTTAAAACCAACCTTACTCTATCGCGAAAGAAGTTGTTGTTGGTGAATTTTATACTATTAATCATTCAAACAAACCAAACCTTGAAAAATTTATCTTTTTTACATTCCGCTTTTATTTTTATTTTATTCCTTACAATTGCCTTTAATACCCAAAACATGACTGCTCAAGGTTGTGTAGCCGTACGCCAAATGGGAGGACAAAACATGAACTCTTCGAATTCCTATGATCTAAATGAAGGAGAATTTCAGGTTGGAACCAATTATCGCTATTTTCATTCTTGGAGACACTTTGTCGGCAAAGAAGAACAACCACAACGCCAATTAACTGGCGGTGGATTTGATTCAAATGGGAATGAACGCGGTAATGCAGTAAATATCTATTCACATGCAGTCGATTTAAATATATCTTACGGATTAACTGACCGTATCCAGTTGAATGCGACATTGCCTTATGTGAACAATGAACGCTCTCAAGTACTAAAACAAACTACACCCGTAAAAAACACCTATCGTTATAGTGTTTATGCTGATGGTATAGCTGATGCACGTTTAAGTGTAAACTATTGGGTTTTTGACCCTAAAACGGCAAAAAAAGGAAACCTTATGGTAGGATTAGGTGTGAAATTAAATACAGGTAGTCATGATCGAAGAGATGATGCTCCACAGGCAGACGGAACTACCAAAAGTGTTGTAATGGACCAAGCCATTCAACCTGGTGATGGAGGTGTTGGTTTTTCAGTAGAATTACAAGCTTTTAGACAATTAACAGGGCGTCTTTATGGTTTTGCAAATGGATATTATTTATTTAATCCAAGAGAATCTAATGGTACTTTCAAATCAGCACCAAAAGCAGGATTGGAAGGATATGAAATCTACGCTAGTCCAGACCAATATTTTGGACGCGCTGGTTTTATGGCTGCTGTGGACAAAAAAGAAAATTTCACGGTATCATTAGCAGGAAGATTTGAAGGAATCCCAGCTTATGACGCTTTTGGTGGTCAAGTGGCATACCGTCGCCCTGGATATGTTATTGCTGTGGAATATGGCTTTTCATATCGCATAGGAAAACATGGTTTTAGTCTTTACATCCCTTACAATGTTGTGAAAAACCGTATTCAAAGCGCTGCTGATATTGCTTCTCAAGATTTACAAAATTCAGTAATAACTGACCCAAGTAAATATGTACATGTTCAAGGTGATGCCGCTTTTGCTGATTACTCTATCAATGTTGGTTATTCGTATCGTTTCAATTTAAATAAAAAAATGACAATGTCAATGAAGCATTAATTTTTAGATTAATAACTGAAGAGAATTGATTCTCTTCAGTTATTTTTTTAGAAAAAAAATTGCAAAACAAAAGATTACTTGTGCCATTACATAATTAAACCATTTTATTAAAATGAAAAAATTTTACTTAAGTTGCTTATTATTAGCGCCTATTTTTATGAATGCTCAAACAGATATTGACGGTATCATGATGAGTAAAAACAATTTTTGTGTTGGAGCAATATATCAATATAGTAGCTGGGATGAATATTGGGAAGGATCTCTTAAAAGAGAGAATCAAAATCTTGGCACGGTATCCACAAAATCCATTGGACTTATGGGAAATTATGGTATCTCAGATAAATTGAATGCTATTTTTAGTGTGCCGTATGTAGAAACTAATGCTTCTGCCGGAACTATGAAAGGTCAAAAAGGAATACAAGATCTTTCGCTTACGCTAAAATACATGCCTCTGGAGAAAACAGTTGGCCAGTCAACCTATTCCATTTATGCATTGGGAAGTTTTTCAACACCTCTATCCGATTATCCTGCAGATTATTTGCCGTTGAGCCTTGGTTTACGAAGCAAAACAGCTTCATTGCGATTAATGGGAGATTACCAGAGAGGAAACTTCTTTACTACATTATCTGGTGCTTATGTAAAAAGAGCGAATATAACAATTGATAGAAATGCTTATCTAACTGACGAAATCCATTATACAAACGAAGTCGATATGCCTGATGCTATTTCAGTGAATTTTAGAGCTGGTTATCGTTCTAATAGATTAATTGCCGAATTTGTTATAGACAATTGGGTAACCCAATCTGGAGGATTTGACATTACAAAAAACAATATGCCTTTTCCAAGTAATACTATGAATGCACTAAAATATGGTGTTAATTCAAAATATACATTTAAAAAAATACCTGAATTATCTCTTGTAGCCGGTTATAACTATGTAGTAGAAGGTAGAAACGTTGGAAAATCAGACACCTTCTATGGTGGTTTGTTTTATGTGATTAATTTTAAAAAATAGTAAATCAAGATGAAAAATAATATACAAAAAACAGCCTATACAACTCTTTTAGCTTTATTTCTAGCTTGTACTTATTCGTGTAGTGATGATATAACTGAAAAAAACGAACAATTTCAAGCTTTAAATCCTACCAATACAGACGATTTAGCCGGAACTTGGAAAACTTTTTTATTAACAACTCCAAATGAATTCCCACTTGATGCACCCGTTGCTACAAGTACACCAGCTTACACAAGAGAAATCAATGAAATAAAAAGCTACCAAGTCAATATATCAGATGATCAAAAAAGAATAATAAAATATTGGAGCGCTGGTGGCGTTTTACGCTGGAATGAAATCATGAGAACTTTAGTGGCAAGACACAACCGTCCTCCTTATCAAAATGAAGATGGAACCTATCCTGCACCTTCTGCTGCGAATCCGTTTGCGAATCCGCAATTTCCATTTTCAAATCCACCTTATGCAGCTAGAGCGTATGCTTATGTAAGTGCCGCACAATATGATGCAATGGTTGCCACTTGGTATTATAAAAAACTATACAATAGAGCGGCTCCGTTTACTATCGATGCAACTTTACAAGTTTTAATACCAAAAAGCCCTATGCCTTCTTATCCTTCAGAAGATGGTGTATTATCAGGTGTTACAGTTGAATTATTAAAACTATTGTTCCCAACTGAAATCGCATATATTGACGGAAAAGCAGAAGAACAAAAACTATATCGTATTATTAGCGGTGCCAATGTTCGAAGTGATGTAGAAGCCGGAATCATTTTAGGTAGAAAGATTGCTGCCAAATTTATTGCACGTGCCAGTACAGATGGAGCTGGAGCTGCAATTGGAAATCAAGCACTTTGGACACAATTAGAGACACAAACTGCGGCTACTGGAGAAACGCCATGGAAATCTTTGGATTTACCGGCAAGACCACCTATGTTACCATTGTTTGGCAAAGTAAAATCATTCCTTATGACTCCTGAAATGGTTGTAGCGAGTCGTCCAGTAGCACCGCCTTCTACAAAATCAGAACAATTTGCAAAAGAATTAGCTGAAATAAAAGATTATGGTACTAATCCATCTAGAAAAAATATCGGAATCGTTGCCTTTTGGGCCGATGGCGTAGGAACTTATACACCACCTGGCCACTGGAATGCTATTGCCTCTGAATCATTTGTAGAACAAAATTATAGTGAAGTGCGATGGGCAAGAAACATGGCATTATTGAATATTGCCATGATGGATGCTGCCATTAGCTGTTGGGATGCTAAGTATACTTATTTTAATCCAAGACCATCACAAATGGATCCTTCCATAAAAACAATGACCGGAACGCCAAATTTCCCTTCTTATGTATCAGGTCATTCTACTTTTAGTGGTGCTGCCTGTGTCGTTTTATCACATTTCATTCCTGCAAAATCGCAAAGTTTTATAAATATGGCAAAAGAAGCATCTGATTCTAGAATGTTTGGCTGTATTCATTACAGAAGTGATTGCGAAAAAGGACTTCAATTAGGCGAAAAAGTAGGTGCATTTGCCGTTGCCAGAGCTGCCACAGACGGTGCTGAATAATTTAAATAAATAAGTTGATACTTTGTTTTAATGGTTTGTTTTAATATTTCATTTTATCAGCCAAAGCCTAACAGACGTTGGAAATCTGTTAGGCTTTTTATTCTTTAACGATTGAACTTCAAAATACAATAACAATCTTTTCTGATTTTGAAAAACAGGAAACGCATACAACTAATAATTTCATTATGAAACCAACATTCAACCTCCTATATTTTAGATTTAGCAAAAAAATGGAAAAACACAGTGTCAATATGATGCGAATTTCTCTTGCAATTGTCTATGTCTGGTTTGGTGCATTGAAAATTTTTGGAATGAGTCCTGCTGGTGATTTAGTAGAACAAACTGTTTATTGGTTTAAACCCGAAATATTTATTCCTATTCTTGGCATTTGCGAAGTAATTATAGGTCTTGGTTTGCTCATAAAACGATTCATTCCTTATACGATTGTATTGTTATTGATGCATATGGCAATTACATTTTTTCCCATTTTTATACTAAAAACAGTCTGTTTTGATGCTTTTCCCTACTGTCCTACTTTGGTTGGTCAATACATAATTAAAAATCTTATTTTAATTTCAGGAGCTCTTGTAATTGCAGCAAAATACAATGAAAAGTATTATGCTGAAATCAATTCGAAACTGATTATAAAATAAAAATTCAAATCCGTTTTTACATAATCAAAAGATTATCTATTTTTATAATTACAGCTAAAACAAATCGTAATTAATAAACGTGTTAATCATTAGAATTGGATGAAACCTATAATTTATAAAAGAGCGTCAAGTCTAGACGAACTAGAACAAATTAGAACACTACAATTACAAAATAGTTCTCAAAACATAAGTGCTGAAGAAAAATTTCAAGAAGGATTTGTTACCGTACAACACACCGTTGCCTTATTAGAACAAATGAATTCATCCTGCGCACATATTCTTGCAAAAGACAATGATATTGTAGTAGGTTTTGCATTGGTAATGCTATCTGGCTTTAGAAACGAAATTGAGGTTCTTATATCCATGTTTGAAAGAATTGATGGATTAGTTCCCAAGGATAAAACATTCGTTATAATGGGCCAAATTTGCGTAGATAAAAACTATAGAAAACAAGGAATATTTCGAGGTCTTTATCATTTTTACAGAGAGGAGCTACAACATGGATTTGACTATTTAATCACCGAAGTTGCCGCTATAAACCTTCGCTCTATGCAAGCACACGAATCGGTTGGTTTCAAAACAATCGATAATTATGAAGAAGATGATATTGTTTGGAATATCATGCTTTGGAATTGGACATAAAAAAAGCCTGACGATTAAGTTAGGCTTTAATTTTTTATGATCGAAATTACTTTAGTCCGCTAAAATAATAACTTTATTATCTTTCATTTCAATTGTTCCTGAAGTGATTGCTAGCGTATAATTTTGATCATCTAGCTTTATGAATTTACTGGCTACTTCTTTTGCAAAAGCAAAATTAGAAGCTGTAATTTTCACAACACCTTTTCCTAAAATAGAAACGATTGGTGCGTGGTTATTCAAAATTTGAAAGCTTCCATCAACTCCTGGCAATGTAACCGAAGTCACTTCTGCTGAAAATAATTTTGCTTCTGGTGATACTATTTCTAAAATCATAATTTTTAGTTTGCAGTCTCAGTTTACAGTCACGGTACGGAATACTGCGACTGTAAACTGAATCTTAATTTATGCTTCAGCTAACATTTTTTCTCCAGCTTCGATAGCTTCTTCGATGGTACCTTTAAGGTTAAAAGCTGATTCTGGTAAGTGATCTAATTCACCATCAATAATCATATTAAATCCTTTGATAGTATCTTTAATATCAACTAAAACTCCTTTTAATCCTGTAAATTGCTCAGCAACATGGAAAGGTTGAGATAAGAAACGTTGAACACGACGCGCTCTTGAAACGGCTAATTTATCATCTTCTGATAATTCTTCCATACCAAGAATCGCGATGATATCTTGTAATTGTTTGTATTTTTGTAAAATTTCTTTTACTCTCTGAGCACAGTCATAATGTTCATCACCTAAAATTTGTGGTGTAAGGATTCTTGAAGTTGAATCCAATGGATCCACAGCAGGATAAATCCCTAACTCAGCAATTTTACGAGACAATACAGTAGTAGCATCAAGGTGAGCAAAAGTTGTAGCCGGAGCCGGGTCAGTTAAATCATCCGCAGGAACATAAACCGCTTGTACAGATGTAATAGAACCTTTGTTTGTAGATGTAATACGCTCTTGCATCGCACCCATTTCAGTAGCCAATGTTGGTTGGTACCCTACCGCAGATGGCATACGACCTAAAAGTGCCGAAACCTCAGAACCTGCTTGTGTAAAACGGAAGATATTATCCACGAAGAACAATACATCTTTACCTTGATCAGTTCCTGCTCCATCACGGAAATATTCCGCAATAGATAATCCAGAAAGTGCTACACGAGCACGAGCTCCTGGAGGCTCATTCATTTGACCGAAAACGAAAGTAGCTTTAGACTCTCTCATTCCTGGCATATCAACTTTAGATAAATCCCATCCTCCATTTTCCATAGAGTGCATGAATTCATCCCCGTATTTTATAATTCCTGACTCTAACATCTCACGAAGTAAGTCATTTCCTTCACGTGTTCTTTCTCCTACTCCTGCAAATACTGAAAGTCCACCGTGACCCTTTGCGATATTGTTAATCAACTCCTGAATCAATACTGTTTTACCAACACCAGCACCACCGAACAATCCAATTTTACCCCCTTTTGAGTAAGGCTCAATTAAATCAATTACTTTAATACCTGTGAATAAAACTTCAGAAGAAGTAGATAAATCTTCGAATTTTGGTGCTTGTCTGTGAATAGACATTCCGTTTTCACCTGTTTTTGGCAAGTTTCCTAAACCATCAATGGCATCTCCAATTACGTTGAACAAACGACCGTAAACATCGGCACCGATTGGCATTTGGATAGGATTACCTGTTCCAACTACTTCATAACCTCTACTCAAACCATCTGTTGAGTCCATCGAAATGGTACGAACTGTGTTTTCACCAATGTGAGATTGTACTTCAAGTACTAATAATGTACCATCTTTTTTTGTGATTTCTAACGAATCATAAATTTTTGGAAGTTCAACATCCTTTCCGTTGAAAACAACGTCAACTACTGGGCCAATGATTTGGGCAACTTTTCCTATTACTTTAGACATTACTTATGTATTTATTAAATAGCTATTTAGGTTTATGAAATAATACCAACCGAAACTTATCGATTAGACACTTTTTTCAGTGTGCAAAGATAATTTTTTAAAATATAAAATCAATATTTTTTTTTATAAAAAACAGCATAATTTTATTGCTTTGTTTTTAATGACCTTTCAAAACACACAAAAACCTATTATTTGGATAAAAACAAAAAACCACCACGTCATAAAACGGGTGGTTTTTTAGGCTTGACCAAAATTATGATTATGGAATTATGGCTGGATATAATATTGGATAATGACTCAAATCAACAGGTTTTAATGTTGAAGAATATTTAGCATTAATGGCAGCCGTAAAAGCATTTGCAATTAATGCATAACCTCTTGGTCCTGGATGAACACCATCAAGCGAAAACGCTCCACCAGTTACATAAGTAGAAGTAAGTGTAAAACTATTACTAACAATTCCTCCACTTGACAATTGAGTCATAATCACTTTTGTGTCAACAAAAGCCAATCCTTTAGCATCAGCAATTGCTTTTATGGTAACATTATAAGCATCAGTAGCAACTTTAACATCCGCAATTTCAGTTGGTATCAATACATGTTTGTCTTGTAATGGATAGGTGATTCCAAATTTATTTAAAGGTGACGACGGCGCTATTCCAATACCGGAATCAGTCGCTGTAGGAGCTACTCCTATTGCAGATTGCGTTGGCAAAAGCACTAAATCAGCAGCAGTAGCTTGTCGAGCTTGTCCAAAAACACTTCCGTAAAAAGCTGCAGTAGTCGCACCCAAACTTGGAGTAAAAGCCACGGTTAACTGAGCAGACAAATTCACCAAAGACTCATCTTTAATCAACATTGGATTAGCCGCCGTTGCAGAAAGAAGGTTAATTCTATTTCCTGCATCTAACCCCGTTAACACTTGTTTTAGTGGTCCATACAATTGAGTATTTAAAGCAGTTATAGTAGCTTGACCAACGGCTTCACTACCACCACCAAGAACTTTAGCCGTCAATGGATTGTAAGGAACGGTCGTAAAATAAGGAAGCGTACTTACATAAGGAAGGTTTGCAACCACTCCTTTTGCGCCATTTGCCGTTAAATTAGTAACCAAACTTGAATAAACATTTGCAAAAACAATAGGATCAGTTATATCATTTCCACCATAAGTAGCTGGATTTGAATTTCCGGTTTGATTCACACCAATTCCACCAGAAGTTGCATAACCTAAAACATCATTACCCCCAATCCACAATGAAAAGAAAGTAGGTGTTTGAACTAAAGCATCTGCCAAAACGGTTGTTCCAGATGAAGTTGCAAATCGTGCAAAATAAGGATTTGCTTTACCCGTTGGAACCCCAGCAACATTTCCATAACCTGACGCTACCAAATGATAACTTTTAGCCCCTGGAACTCCTAAATTATTAAATGGTCCAGTAATCTTAGCACTAACTTCAGTCGTAGGTGTTCCACTAACCGGTACAGGTCCCGTACCGTTAAAATACAAACGAACTCCAGCAATTACATTTCCTCCCAATAACAATCCTCCAAAATTATCTGATGTAAAAGGCGTTTTGAAGTCTCCTCCTCCAGCAGTAGCAAATTGCTGAGCCACTATATTCACATAAGAACCTTCTTGCCCTTTTTTGAAAAGTGCACCATCACTATATCCTGCAGCAAAAGAATCCCCTAATGCTACATATTTTGTAAAACTAGCCGTCCCTGAACTCACTGGCTCTTCAACAACAGTTGTATTATCATCATTATTACATGCTACAAAGCTTAAAGAAACCAATAGTAGCCATTTGAAATTTTTTATCATGGTTGTATTTTTTTTTAAATTAAAGCCTTAATTATGGGTTGATTGTCCAAGAGGCAAAAAACTGCTGTCCAATTAATCCCGCACCTAACACTTGAGTATATTCTTTTCCACCAATGTTTGAAGCTCCTAACTTAAGAGTTGATTTTAGTTTTGGCATATTATAATTTACTTGAGCATCGATTACTGTTGCTGAAGCAATCATACCATCCACCATTGTAGATTGCCACAAATACTCGCTATTCCATCTTCCGCTAACGTTAAATCCGAAATTATCAAATAACTTTTCGTTTCCAAATGATGCTTTTACTCTATGTTTTGGTGTATTAAAACCAGCTTCAAAACTTGGATCTTTCTCTTGATCAAAATTAAATTCAGCATAATTATAGTTCACACCAACTTCAAAATTTCTATATACTTTTTTAGAAAGCCCAATACCAAAACCAAGGGATTTGATTTCTATATTAGTATTCGTATACAATTGATACGCTCTGTAATTACCATTTTGAAGCGCATGTAATGACTGTGCTCCAGAATCTGTTGGTCCTCCTAAAGGATTTGGAGAGTCTTGAGCTGTACCATAAAAAGGAGCTACAACATTTAAATTTCCAATAAAGTCATTGTAAATATTATAATACCCATTGATATCAATTGACACGTCTTTTATGAATGAACGATATCCTAACTCAAATGCTTTAACCTGCTCTGGTTTTACATAATTTACATTTGTTTTTCTCAACAAAGCTGACCCAGCTACAGGATTACTCGCTGCCAAGGCACTGAACGCGCCTACCGAAGATGCTGTGTAGGAGTTATTGTAAGCATTCAATCCCGTCATAACAACAGTTGATCCACCAGCAAAAGCTTGACCTACTGCAGTCGAAACCGGTAAAGTTTCACTATATCTTGTTAAGTTATCAGGAGCTGAACCAAGCAATATAGCACTTCCCACATTGAAACCAATGTATTGATCTTGAGTTGATGGATTTCTAAAACCGGTTTGAAAAGAAGCTCTAAAGTTGTGTTTCTTACTTTCTCCTGCAGAATATACTAGAGATACTCTAGGTGAAAAACTACCATCGAAATTTTTTGATTTATCATAACGAAGAGATCCTGTAAATTTCAATCTGTCCTCTACAAATCTTTTTGTTAACTGCGTATAAGCACCATATTCATTATAATTAATAGGTCCGTTTGCATCGGTATAAATTCTACCATGAGAATTTAATTCATATAATCTAAAAGACCCCCCAACTTGAATTTCGGCAAATTTTATAACATCCTTAAAATTATAATTTGCATCCGAATGGTATATTTTAGAATTATCAACCAATTTTGAACCTGAAAGTACACTTGGATCAGCAATTACTTGATTGAAAGCATTTTTAAACTCTGGCGAACCTGGCAAAAATCTACCTGTATCAGCAGTAGCTCTAGCCGCTATATGCGCATTTTCAGGAGTCATACCTGCTAATGTAGACTGAATGTAAGCACCTGCATACTGTCCAAACCATGTTTTATCATCTTTCCATTTTCTATTTATGTTAATACCAGTAAAAAGCATATCATAAGAATCTCCACCATCTTCAGTTGTAGTATACCCTCTTACAAAAAAGTTTTTCCCTTTAAATTCTAATTTATGTTGTTGCATAAAAAAGTTATTTAAATAATATCTATTAGCCCCTTGATATACTGCATTTCCAAAACCAAATTTACTTTGCCAAATGATTTCTAAATTTTCATTTCCAAAGGGTCTGTAATGAAGAGAGAAATCAATTTTAGTATTACTTGCTTTGTTATCTGTTAAATTAACCTCGTTATACCCAGTTCTACTTACATTATAGTTAGGAAGTAAGTTTACAGCTCCTTGAGGTATTAATCCTAAAGTAGCTAATGATTGTCCAACTCCTTTTAAATTTGTGGTAACTTCATCCCCATATACATTTATCCCGTCATAATTCACATTACTTCTGTCAATACCCGGATGAGTCTTGTCATCATAATTTGTTGCATGCCAATCTGTACCTCTCATATAAGTAAAGTTTACTTTACCTGCTAATTTTGAACTAAACGCATGCGCCATTCTCACTCCATAATCAATAAAGTCGTTTGACCCCGCAGCCTCTTGACTGGTTTGTCCATATTTTGCGTAAGCTGTAATTCCCTGACTTGTAAATGGACTTTTACTATTCATAAACAAAATACCATTAAAAGCATTTGCCCCATATAAAGCAGAAGATGCACCCGGCAATAACTCAACACTTTGAACGTCTATTTCTGAAACACCAATCAAATTCCCTAATACAAAATTCAACAACGGCGAAGAATTGTCCATTCCGTCAACCAATTGCATAAAACGGGTATTCGCCACAGTGGCAAAACCACGAGTGTTTATTGACTTAAAAGACAAACTACTGGTATTCATCTGAACTTCTTTCAAATTCTCTAAACCATCATAAAAGGTTGGAGATGCTGTTTTTTTAATATCAGCAATACTCATTCTTTCAATCGTAACCGGAGATTCTAATACTCTTTCTGGAGTTCTTGAAGCAGAAACAACAATCTCATTCAATTTTGTTTCTTCATCAGCAAGTTTAACCGTCACTTTTTGATTATTTGAAGAAACATTAACTCTTTGAGAACCATAACCTACGCTTGTAATAGTAAGCACATAAGGAGGCTTTTTTGATGAATTTAAAGTAAATTTTCCATCGATGTCAGTAATGCTACCAGCGGTTTCTCCAACAATTTTGATGTTGGCTCCAGGAATAGGTTGATTGTTACTGCCTGTAACAATACCTGAAATTGTGTTTTGAGCAAAAGTTAGGCTACAAAAAAACAATGACAAAAAAAGTAAATACACTCTCATTGGGTTATAATTTGTTGGTTTATGAAGCCAAAATACAAATATTTTTGATATTAATAAAAAAGAGCCTTTAAAATTTCATAATTATCAGTGATTTTAACCCATTTATACTTATTCTTTATTTTTTGTTTTTTATTTTTTGTTAAAAATTAAGTAAAAACATCAAAACAACACTATGCATGCATATAATAAATGCATTAATCTTAATAATTTTATTAATTTTTAGCTATTTAATAAAAATGATTTCAAGAAGAAAAAAAATCATTTTTCAAGATATTTTTTCTTCTTGGCAAAAAAAACAAGCATAAAAAAACCTCGAAAGAAAAATCTTTCGAGGTTATATCTTAAAGCAAATAATATCTTATTATTCTACAGTAACTGATTTTGCTAAATTACGGGGCTGATCAACATTACAATCTCTCATAACAGCAATATGATATGACAAAAGCTGTAAAGGAATTGTTGTTATTAACGGTGACAATGCATCTGAAGTTTCAGGAATTTCGATTACATAATCTGCCAATTCACGAACTTGAGTATCACCCTTGGTAACTACTGCAATAATTCTTCCGCTTCTAGATTTAATTTCCTGGATATTACTGACAATCTTATCGTAATGACCTTGCTTTGGTGCAATAACCACTACAGGCATATGCTCATCAATAAGTGCTATTGGACCATGTTTCATTTCAGCAGCCGGATACCCTTCTGCATGAATGTATGATATCTCCTTAAGTTTCAATGCACCTTCAAGAGCTACCGGGAAATTATATCCTCTTCCTAAATACAAACAGTTAGGAGCATCTTTAAATGTAGCAGCAATTTCTTTTGCTCTTTCATTTGTCTCTAAAGCCTCTTTTACTTTTTCAGGTATGATTTCTAATTCCTGCAAATACCTATGGAAATCTGTATTAGACATTGTTCCTTTGGCTTTAGCCAAACGCAACGCCATCATTGTCAATACTGTAATTTGAGTAGTAAATGCTTTTGTGGACGCTACACCTATTTCTGGTCCTGCATGAGTATAGGCTCCTGCATGAGTTTCTCTTGAAATAGAAGAACCTACGACATTACAAACTCCAAATACAAAAGCTCCATTTTCTTTAGCCAATTTTATCGCTGCCATAGTATCAGCAGTTTCTCCTGATTGAGAAATTGCAATCACAACATCTTTACTGCTTATTATCGGATTTCTATATCTAAATTCAGAAGCATATTCAACTTCAACCGGAATTCTGGCAAACTCTTCAAATATATATTCCGCCACTAAACCAGCATGCCAAGAAGTACCACAAGCCACAATTATTATTCGGTCAGCATTTAGGAATTTTTCTAAATTATCCTCAACACCAGACATTTGAATAATTCCTTCATTTGCATGAAGCCTACCACGATACGTATCTTTAATTACACTTGGTTGTTCGTAAATCTCTTTCAACATAAAGTGATCGTAACCTCCTTTTTCTATTTGCTCCAAATTCATTTGAAGTTCTTGAATATAAGGATCAACTAAAGAATCATCTTTAATTTTTCTTACTTTCATTGGTTTATGCAACCTTATATTGGCCATTTCACCATCCTCTAAATAAATGGCATTTGACGTATATTCAATAAATGGAGAAGCATCAGAAGCGATAAAATATTCCCCTTCACCTACACCAATTGCTAACGGACTTCCTAAACGTGCCGCAACAATTTCATTTGGATTTTTTTTATCAAAAACGGCAATTGCATAAGCACCAACCACTTGGTTTAAAGCAACCTGAACAGCCTTACCAATTTTTAATTTTTCTTTTTTCTGAACTTCTTCTATAAGATTTACAAGAACTTCAGTATCTGTATCAGAATGAAAAACGTATCCTCTTTTTATTAACTCCTTTTTCAATGGAGCATAATTTTCAATAATTCCATTGTGAATTATAGCCAAATCACCTGAATTAGAAAGATGCGGATGCGAATTCACATCGTTTGGAACACCATGTGTAGCCCAACGTGTATGTCCCATTCCTATAGTTCCATTAATAGAAATTTCTTTTACAGCTCTTTCTTCTAAATCTACAACTTTACCTTTAGTTTTAGAAATTTTTAAGTTCTCGCCATCATATAACATGACACCGGCACTATCATACCCTCTATATTCTAATCGTTTCAACCCTTTTATAACAATAGGGTAAGCTTCTCTATAACCGATATATCCAACAATTCCACACATAGCTTTACTTAATTAGGTTTTGTATAAAAAATTTCAAGTTTTAATCTTTTGTCATAATTAGGATCTCCGAAAGGAATGTTATTCCCAAATAAAATGGTCCCTAATGGATTCATTACACTGGCTTTTGGAGCTTGAGTAATAAATCCATTTGGCGTCCTCAATTTATATGAAGCAACGGTGCTTATATCTTCAGTAACCACTAATCCTAATTTAACATTAGTTGAATCGACATTTTTAATAAGATTACGAATCTGATTTGTAATCCTGATTTTATAAGTCAATCCTCTTTTAGAAGTTGCATCTGTATTTATATTACCATCAAAAACCGTTTTTGATTTTTTAACATCAATACTTGTTGAAGCGTCATTGTAATAATCAACAACAGGCCTATGATTTGTAAAATCGTACAAATAAATCCTTCTTGGCTCATAGTTATTAGCCATTGTACTTGCATCAATATGGAAAACGAGATTCGCTTCATTGACCAGCCACTTTTTACCATCAGCCGGATATCTCAAATCATCTAATTCATCTGAAACCCCATTAGGGCCAGTTAGCTTTCCGTCAACATCATATCCTTTCAAATCTTTTTTATCAAATAGATCAATGATAGCCAAAGAACCTTCACCACCTTTCAAATATAATTTCCCATCTCCAGCAGTTGTATTTCCAGTATTTGGCAACGCATTGTAGGCAACACCCGCAGCTCCAAAGCTATTATTCAATAAACTTACAGAATTTCCGGTCATGTTAAGAACGATACTTTTTTTAACCCGCGTTATAGTGGTTACTCCACTCGCTGTAGTAGATAAATCTTCATTATAATTAATGGTAATTTTTCCAGCTTTGAAATTCAACATCGCTAAATTTCCTTCACTGCTTCCGGATTTTTCCATTTTAAAATAAAGCCCTCTAAAATACTCTTTGAAAACATCATTTGAGGCCAACTTACCAGCAATTGCACCGTCAATAATCTTTGTTTTAAAATAGCCTTTATTCAAATTCAACTGCATTCCCGGAGGAGTTCTTGTTACAGTCTCTACTTTAGTAATAGAATCCGTTATTTTAACAACATGTTCCGCTGGATCAAAGAAAAAATTATCGTTCTGAGCTAAATCAGCGTTATCATTCAAACGACTGGAAGCTTTAGCATTCTCGAAATCAGTATTTTGATTGGTATAATATTTTTGAGCTAGTTGAAATCCACCTGTAGGATCAGTATCTCTCATGTAATATCCAGATTCGTGAATACTTAATTTCATTGGTGCCTTATCCGCACCATAAATTGAGTCTAATGTATAAACATGACTACCATCAGTATTTGTAACTGTTTTCGAAGCATTGTAATAATAAGGAATCGTCAAAACTACACTTGTAACAAAAGGTCTTGTACTTACAGTTGTAGCACTTATAACGGATGCCAAAGTCAATTGTGTGTTAAAATTTGCAGTCGTTTCTCCAAAGTTAGGGTTTTTATATATTCCTAATGAATTAATAGCAAGATTATCAGATTGAATAGGTCCAATTTTTTGGTTATAAGCCAACACATTTGATGTATATGTGCTAAGATCAAAATGGTTATCCCCAATTAAATCTCCACCAATCGCATTATAATCTTTATCACAGGAATACAAAAGAATGATACTTGATAAAACCAGTATTTTCTTGAAAAAAGAAATATTGTACATATTAAATAATAAAAGTTTAATTTAAAGAACCTCGTTTTTATAGAAATTAGTATACGCTTCCGCGAATTTATCTTTCGGGACGAAAGGTAAAAAAGGTTTACCCGAAGATTCTATAAATTTTGTTAAACTTGAAGACAGGTTTTCTGAAGCAATAATTACAGCATCAGAATGCATTACAGTTGCTTTTATAATATTTTCATAATCCGGAACTACTAAATCAGCTATTGCCTCATCAGGAATACCGTCAAATTTCACCTTATTTATCATCTCTACATCTAAAGTCCCTTCAAAAGACTGACTGTAAACTGAGGTTACAATCTTTGTTTCTGAAAATAAAGCTTCATTTTTATAAAAATGTTTCATGTAAATAGGCAACATTGCCGCCATCCATCCATGAACATGAATAATATCAGGAACCCAATTTAATTTTTTCACGGTTTCTACCACTCCCTTTGCAAAGAAAATAGCGCGCTCATCATTATCTGGGTACATAACCCCTTCTTCATCAGCAAATGTGGCTTTCCTTTTGAAATATTCATCATTATCAATAAAGTAAACTTGAATCCTCTCTTTAGGAATTGAAGCTACTTTTATAATCAATGGCATATCTAAATCATTTACTACCAAATTCATCCCCGAAAGTCTAATTACTTCGTGTAATTGGTGTCTTCTCTCATTTATATTTCCATATCTAGGCATGAAAATTCTTATTTGGCCTCCCTGATCATTAATCATTTTCGGCACGTCATAAGACATTAAAGAAACCTCATTTTCAGCGAGATAAGGCACCACTTCAGATGATACATATAATATCCTCTTATCTTTCATATTGTAATTTACTTAGTTTATTGGTAATAAAAACCACGCAAAATTACAAAATTTTATGCAGTTATTAACTAAAATATTATGTTTGCATTTAATTTTAATAATACCACCATGCATATTTTCTATGGAAAAGCAGCTTTGAGAGACTATTTGAAATCTATCAAAACTTCAAATTCCACCATTGGATTCGTTCCTACTATGGGCGCTTTACATCAAGGTCATTTGGCTTTAATGCAAAAATCGTTACTGGAAAATAAAAATACCGTAGTGAGTATTTTTGTAAACCCTACCCAATTTAACAATCCGGAAGATTTAGCAAAATACCCACGGACATTAGAAGAAGATGTAAAAAAACTTACTGCTTTGAGTCCAAAAATTATCTTATATGCTCCAACTGTTGAAGATATTTATGATGGGCAGCCACTATCTCAATCTTTTGATTTTGACGGATTAGAAAACCAAATGGAAGGAGAATTCAGACCCGGACATTTTAATGGTGTTGGCACTATTGTAAAACGTCTTTTTGAAATTGTAGCACCTACAAACGCCTATTTTGGCGAGAAAGATTTTCAACAATTGCAAATCGTCAAAAAAATGGTTGCTAAAGCCAACTTGGAAGTAAATGTAATTGGTTGTCCAATTTACAGGGAATCCAACCATCTTGCCATGAGCTCCCGAAACGAACGTTTATCCCCACATGAAAGAGAAGAAGCCGCAATAATCTACAAAACACTAACTATTACCAAAGAAAAGTTTCAAACAGAAAGTCCCGAATCAGTAACGGAATGGGTTAAAAAAGCTTTCGAAAACAACACTCTTTTCACATTAGAATATTTTGTAATTGCTGATGAGGAAACACTATTGCCCAGCGTAATAAAAGAACCAAATAAGAAATACCGTGCTTTTATAGCCGTTTTTGTCAACAATATTCGTTTGATTGACACCATTTCATTAAATTAATTTACTTTTGTAACATGCAAATTCAAGTCGTAAAATCAAAAATACACCGAGTAAAAGTAACTGGAGCCGATTTAAATTATATCGGAAGTATTACTATTGACGAAGCATTACTAGATGCTTCTAACATCATTGAAGGTGAAAAAGTTTCCATTGTAAACATCAACAATGGAGAGCGCTTTGATACGTATGCTATCAAAGGCGAGAAAAATTCAGGTATCATTACATTAAATGGTCCAGCAGCTAGAAAAGTACAGAAAGATGATATTATCATCATTATATCCTACGCAACTTTAGAATTCGAAGAGGCTAAAACCTTCAAGCCGTGGATTATTTTTCCAAATGAAAATGATAATTCATTGACGTAGATTTTTAGAATAAAAACAAATTGTTTGCTTTTTTGAACTGTAGTGTTTTTTGCTATTTCTATTTTAATAAAAGTAGTATATTGCTACTCCATTTAGAATAAATTTAATTTCTAAAACACCCAAATCATGAAACAAGTAGTACTCTTTTTACTCTTTTCTATTTCAGCATTTTCTCAAAAAACAACACTCCCTTTCAATTCAAACAAATTAGGAAGCCGGGAAATCACTATTGGATTACCGCCATCCTATGAGAAAAATCCAAACAAAAGATATCCAATACTCATTTTACTTGATGGTGACTACTTATTTGACCCCTTTTATGGGGCTTTGAACTATGGTGCCTATTGGGATGATTTGCCAGAAACAATAGTTGTTGGCATTAACCAAAACAAAAAAGACGAACGAGTAGACGACAGTAATTATGATGCTGCAAATGGTGTTCCTACAGGAAAAGGAGCTGAATTTTTTGAATTTATCGGTGGGGAATTACTCCCGTATCTCGAAAAAAAATACCGCACCGCACCCTTCCGAATTATTGCGGGACATGATACCACAGCAGGGTTTTTAAACTTTTTTCTATACAAAGACGCGCCATTATTTAACGCCTATATTTCTTTAAGTCCAGAACTGGCTCCTGAAATGGAAAACCGTATCCCAGAAAGACTTTCGAATACAAAACAAGCTATATTCTATTACCAATCTACAGGAGATGGTGATGTAAAACAACTTCTGGAGCCTATAAAAAGCCTCGACCAAAATATGAAGCTAGTTACAAATCCTTTAGTCAATTACAAATTTGATAATTTCAAAGGAGCCTCACATTATTCACTCGTACTTTATTCGATACCAAATGCTTTGTATCAGTTTTTCGACTCCTACAAACCAATTTCATCAACTGAATACGCCGATAAAATTGCTATACTTCAAGCTGGTTATGTAGATTATTTGACGAATAAATACGATATTATGTCAAAAAATTTAGGCTTAAAAATTCCCATTCGAATCAATGATTTCAAAGCAATTGAAGCGGCAATTCTAAAAAACAAAGCCTATCAAGAATTGGAAAAACTCTCTGATATTGCCAAGAAAAATTATCCAAAATCCATGCTTGCCAATTATGAATTGGGGCTTATGTATGAAAAAATGGGTGATGCAAAAAAAGCAGCAAAATTATATCAGTCCGCTTCACAATTAGAAGAAATTGGATCTTTGACCAAGGATATGATGTACCAAAAATATGACGATATGAAAAGTCTAACACCAAAAAAATAATGTCAAAAGTAAAAACTACTTTTTTTTGTCAAAACTGCGGAGCGCAATATGCCAAATGGCAAGGACAATGCAATTCCTGTAAAGAATGGAATACTATAGCCGAAGAAATCATTCAAAAACAAGAAAAAGCAGCTTGGAAAAGCGAATCCACTTCCAGCAATAAAGCACCAAGACCATTAAAAATAAACGAAATTGATTCCACTCAGGAAATCCGAATGGACACTACTGACAGCGAACTCAACCGCGTACTTGGTGGCGGAATAGTTCCCGGTTCTTTGATTCTTTTAGGCGGTGAACCCGGCATAGGAAAAAGTACACTTTTACTTCAAATATCCTTAAAATTACCTTATAAAACCTTATATGTTTCGGGCGAAGAAAGTCAGAAACAAATAAAAATGCGTGCCGAAAGAATCACGCCAAGTGGAGATAATTGCTATATTCTTACCGAAACCAAAACCCAAAACATCTTCAAGCAAATTGAAGCTATACAGCCTGAAATCGTGATTATCGATTCCATTCAGACGCTTCATACCGATTATATCGAATCTACTCCGGGAAGTATTTCACAAATACGGGAAACAACCGCCGAACTGATAAAATTTGCCAAAGAAACCAATATTCCCGTGATTCTTATTGGTCATATTACCAAAGACGGAAACATTGCCGGACCAAAAATCCTGGAGCACATGGTGGACACCGTTTTACAATTTGAAGGAGACAGAAATCATGTGTATCGTATTTTGCGTTCGCTAAAAAACCGTTTTGGTTCTACTGCTGAAATTGGTATTTATGAAATGTTAGGCAATGGTTTACGAGAAGTTTCGAATCCTTCGGAAATATTGATTTCACACAAAGACGAGGAATTATCAGGGACTGCAATTGCCTCGACATTGGAAGGCATGCGTCCACTTATGATCGAGATTCAATCCTTGGTAAGCACCGCAGTTTACGGAACGCCACAACGCAGCACAACAGGTTATAATGCCAAAAGACTGAATATGATTCTGGCCGTTTTAGAGAAAAGAGCTGGTTTTAGGCTTGGCGCCAAAGATGTTTTCCTCAACATAACCGGAGGGATTTCGGTAGATGATCCTGCGATAGACTTAGCTGTTGTCGCTGCTATTTTATCCTCGAATGAAGACATTCCTGTAAATAAAAATTTTTGTTTTGCTGGCGAAGTGGGACTTTCAGGGGAAATTCGTCCTGTAAACCGCGTGGACCAACGCATTCAGGAAGCCGAAAAATTAGGATTTTCGACCATTTTCGTTTCGAAATATAATAAAATTGCCTTGAAAAACACGGGAATTAAAATTCGATTGGTCGCAAAGATTGAAGACATCGCAAGTGAATTGTTTGGATAAGACTCGATTTACTTCCATAAAAAATACTCAGCAAAGCATTTCAAAATCAGCTATGTAAACACAAATTAGTTTCAAATTTATAACAAAATTCAGGAAATAAGTAAAATGAGTGTCTTATTTAGTTTTTACTTGTAACTATTTATCCTTTATGAAAACAAATAATATTACACGATAAAACACATAAATTATGAATCTAAAAATAAAATGCATCGGGTTTATGCTACTGGCAATTCCCTTCTTTTCACAAGCGCAGCATGCCGAAAACCAAAATGCTTTCCCTGTTCAGATAACCACTGCAAACGGAATTATAGAAGGCGAATTTGATGTAAAAACAAACATTCAAAGTTTCAAAGGAATTCCCTTCGCACAACCTCCAGTAGGTAATTTACGATGGAAAGCGCCTCAAGCTTTGCCGAATTGGACAGGCGTAAAACAAACGAAAAAATTTGGGCCAAGAGCAATCCAGTCCAATGTATTTGGCGATATGGGTTTTAGAAGTGACGGCACGAGCGAAGATTGCCTATATCTTAATGTTTGGTCTCCTTCCAAATCTGCCAATGAAAAACTTCCTGTTTTAGTTTATTTCTACGGTGGTGGTTTTGCTGCTGGCGATGGTTCAGAAAATCGTTATGATGGCGAAAACATGGCCAAAAAAGGAATAGTAACCTTAACCGTAAACTATAGATTAGGGATTTGGGGATTTTTCTCCCATCCGGAACTGACCAAAGAATCTCCTAATCACGCTTCAGGGAATTATGGATTATTGGATCAAAATGTTGCCTTAAAATGGGTACAGGCCAATATTTCAAAATTCGGAGGAGATCCAAAACGTGTAACTATCGCAGGAGAATCAGCTGGTTCAATTGCCGTAAGCGCTCAAATGGCTTCTCCATTATCAAAAGGTCTTATTGCAGGAGCTATTGGTGAAAGCGGCGGTTCAATCTTTCCTACTTTATCTCCAGTTCCTTTGGCCGAAGGTGAAAAAATAGGTCTTGAATTTGCCAAAAAAATTGGAGCTTCATCCTTAAAAGACCTTCGCGCTATGTCTACTTTTGAGCTGTATCAAAAATCAGTCGGAACAAGTTTAGGCGTTTTCAAAACAACAATTGACGGTTATTTTTTACCAAAATCGTTACCGGAAATTTTTGAAGCCAAACAACAAGCTATGGTTCCTTTACTATTAGGATGGAATTCGGAGGAAATGACCTACCGCGCTTTAACAATGGGAAAAGACTTAGATAATGAAAGTTATATTCAAAAAATCAAGGAATTATATGGCAACAAAGCAGATGAAGTATTGAAACTATATCCCATAGGAACTCCTGAAGTAACGGAGCAATCTGCCACTGATTTAGCAGGAGACCGTTTTATTGCCTACAGCACTTGGAAATGGTTCGATTTGCATCGAAAAAACAGTACACAGCCTGTATATCGTTATTATTATGCACACCCAAGACCCGAAATGCGCGACAATGAACTTGAAGCTGCTCTTGCTGGCGGTGTCATTAAAAAAGACAAAAACACTCCAAAAGCACCCATACCAAAAGGGGCGGTTCACTCTGCAGAGATAGAATATGCAATGGGAAATTTAGCCTCTAATAAAAACTATGCTTGGACTGACGAAGATTACAAAGTTTCGGATACCATGATGAACTTTTTTGCCAACTTCATTAAAACAGGAAATCCAAACGGTGATAAACTTCCGGTTTGGCCAATGGCAAAAAACGAACAAAATCCAGAGATTATGGTTATTGATGTAAATTCAAAATCGAAAAAAGCCGAAAATGAAGCGCGTTACTTATTTTTAGAAAAAGAATATTCGAAAAAATAATTTTCCTGCTTTCGCAAAAAAGAGGATGTCATTAAAAAAGGCATCCTCTTTTTTATGCCACATAATTAAAATTAGTACGATTCCTATTCGTAAGAAAAGCCATAATTACTCCGAATCAATTTAAATAAATACTTTTATTTTATCTGTAAGTCAAACGATTATATACAATAAAATAAAAATACTACTTAATAAAAAATGAAAATCCAGAATGAGATTCATTATTTTGTTGTAAATTTATGTGTTGTTTTTTTATCTAAAGATTGAAAAATGAAACCATCACACCAAACTATGACTCGCCTCTATGAACACTTAGGAAAAGTGTTTTATTGCATTGCGGCCATAGATAAAACGATTCGTAAAGAGGAAATCGCACAACTCAAAGAAATTGTAAAAACAGAATGGCTTCCGCTTGAAAATACTTTTAATGAATTTGGAGACGACACAGCCTATGAAATTGAAATTGTTTTTGACTGGCTTATAGCCAATAAATGGGATACTGAACAAGTGGTTCCTGATTTTAAAATTTTCAGAAAAGAGCATGACCATTTGTTTACCCCGGAGGTTATCACCTTGATTCTAAAAACTGCAAATACTATTGCAAATTCTTTTTTAGAAAAAAACAAATCAGAACATGTTTTCATAAGTCAGCTAAGCGCTATTCTGATACAATAATTGCAATTAACCCTTTTTTAAATCAAAATAAAGCTGTTTTAAAACAATCTACTTTAACATAAAAAATCAAAGACATGAAAAAGCAAACTGGCATTTGGATAGACTCCTCAAAAGCAATAATTGTTGCTCTTGATGGTGATACAGAAAAAATTACCGAAATAGATTCTGATGTCGAAAACAGTGTATATCACAACAAAGAAGGCAATAAAGGAACTTTCTCAGGAGTTCATCATGGCAATAGTGACAAAAAATTTGACAACCGAAAAAAACAAGAACTGGATTATTTTATAAAATCAGTGCTGTCTTATGTTAAAAAATCGGATGAACTTATTGTTTTTGGTCCAGCACAAACCAAAACAAAACTGGAACAAAAATTAATGGATGAAAATTTAATTGAACCCGGAAAACTAAAATCAGTAGAAACAGCCGATAAAATGACCTTAAATGAAATTGTGGAAAAAGTGAGACGATTCTATAACCCATTTGAATACAAAGAACCAAAGCCGAAAAGCTAATTTAAATACCATAAAACAAATTTAGAAACTACAATACTTTTAGGTTGTAGTTTTTTTTATGCTTTTTAAAGAAAATAAATTGTTTTTACGCATCAAAATTCTAAAGAAAACCATAAAAAATTTTCCTTTTGTATTATTTTCCTTTTCTTTATAAGCGAGATTCTAAGTATTATCTATTTTAGAATTTTTATCAAATATGAAACTGTTTATGAAAACCGGAAAACAAAAAATAATTCTAGCGACAAAAATACTTAGTGTATTATTTGTAGCTCTAATTATTGCTTTTTACCTCTTTCGTGATACGGTTTTACAGCAAACCATTGCTAAGGTTTCTAATGAAATGGAAGTCGATTACAACTGTACTTTTTCAGTAAAAAAAGCATCTTTTGACGGAATCTCTGGTGTAAATCTTTCCAATGTAGTATTAGCACCAAAAAATGCCGACACCCTTTTTAAAATACAAAAACTGAAAACGAGTGTCAATATATGGCAATTATTAGCGGGCAATCTACAACTGGGAACTTTAGAAATCAAGAATGGTTTTGTACAGCTTGTAAAGAAAGGAAAAGTGAGAAATTTTGATGCTTTTCTAAAAAAAGACAAGCAAACAGAAATTAGCAATGAAAAAAGAAATTACGCTCAATTTGCCTACAGAATCATATCGAAAGCGCTGAATTTAGTTCCAACGGATATGGTTTTGGACAATCTTTCGTTTCGACTGGATGACAACGGAAAAAAAGCGATGATTAATTTGCAAAAATTGCGATTGGTCAACAAGCAACTCGAAACTTCGATAAAAGTCCAAACCAATACCTTTACACAACGTTGGAAAATCAAAGGTTTTGCCGATCCAAGAAATAAAAAAGCCGATATTCGGTTCGTAAACATTGACACGGGCGCCATTAAAGTTCCTTATTTTGACGAACGTTTCAACCTGAAATCGAGCTTTGAATCCATCCGGTTAAATATTGAGAACATTGATAAAGATGGTGACGAACTTCATATTGACGGTTTTATGGCTATCGCCAATTTAAAAGTAAATCATCCAAAAATTGCCAGTAAAGATGTAGTAATCAAGAATGCTAAATTTGCTTACCGATTCTTATTGGGTTCTCATTTCATTTCAATAGACAGTACTTCAACGGTCCAATTTAACAAAGTGAAATTCCATCCTTATGTAGCTTACGAAACTGAGAAAGACACCATTTACAAGCTCAAAGTAGCCATCCCAAAAATGAAAGCGCAGGACTTTATCTCTTCGCTTCCTGATGGTTTATTCACCCATTTTCAAGGAATGGAAGCCGAAGGCAATTTTGACTACAACTTGAATTTCATGTTCAATAAAAACAAACCCAATCAACTGGTTTTCGACAGTAAATTGAATAAAGAAAATCTAAAAATTACAAAATACGGCGAAGCCAATCTGAATAAACTCAATGGAGAATTTATTTATCGGGCACTTATAAAAAATGTATTGCAACGTCCTGTTTTAGTTGGTTCAGCAAATCCTAATTATACACCTTTAGACCAAATTTCCCCTTATTTAAGAAAATGCGTCTTAACAACCGAAGATCCTTCGTTCTTTTCGCATCACGGTTTTATCAGCGAAGCGTTTAAACAATCTATCGTAAAAAATATAAAAACCAAAAAATTTTCCCGCGGTGCCAGTACCATCAGCATGCAGTTGATAAAGAATGTTTTTCTTACCCGAGAGAAAACAGTCTCGCGCAAACTGGAAGAAATTTTACTGGTTTACATTCTGGAAAATAACAGAATCGTAAGCAAGGAACGCATGCTGGAAGTATATTTTAATATTATCGAATGGGGACCAAACGTATATGGAATAGGGGAAGCGAGTCGGTTTTATTTCCAGAAGAGTCCATCAGAATTGAACTTAAATGAATGCCTTTATCTTGCCCGAATTATTCCAAGCCCAAGGAAATTCATGTACCAGTTTAATGACCAAGGGATGCTGAAAGATTTCGCCATGAAACAAGAATCTTTTTTAACCAATATCATGTTTAGGAGAGGACTTTTGAGTCCTGATGATACTATTTATAAAACACAACCTATCCTAATTTCAGGGCCTGCAAAATCTTTTCTAAGGATAAAAGCTCAAGATACCACACAAATAAAAATCGATTCTTTGGCAGTTGATGAAGAATTTGATCTTTAATAATTGTAAAAAAAATGTCATTCCGACGAAGGAGGAATCTCAAGTAATGGGATTCCTCCTTCGTCGGAATGACACAAAAACGGTTTATTATTTACGGTGCCGGATCTGGAATTACCGCTTGAACCTCGTCGATTGCTTTTAAGATTTCATCCGAAAGTGAAATGTGAATTGTATCGATGTTTTCTTTTAATTGTTCCATTGTGGTGGCACCAATAATAGTGCTGGTTACAAAAGGTTGCTGCTCTATGAATGCCAAAGACAATTCCGTCAAAGTCATTCCATTTTTCTTAGCAATTTCTTGATACAATCGAGTAGCTTCATAACATTGTTCGCTGTTGTATCTTGAAAATTGTGGAAATAAATTGATTCTCGCGTTTGGAAGACTCTCCCCTGTTAGGAATTTACCGGACAAAACGCCAAAAGCCATTGGTGAATACGCTAATAACCCCACATTTTCTCGCATACAAATCTCAGCGGAACCCGCCTCAAAAAGTCTGTTTAGTAACGAATACGGATTTTGAATCGTTTTTATTTTTGGCAAATTATGGTACTTGCTTTCTTCCAGAAAACGCATAATTCCCCAAGGCGTTTCATTAGAAAGTCCAATGTGTTTGATTTTTCCTTCTTTGACAAAACCGTCTAAGGTTTCGAGAACGTTTTGAATATTATCTTCCCAAGCATCGTCTTGCACTTTGAAACCGCGTTGTCCAAAAAAATTAGTTTTGCGTTCTGGCCAATGCAATTGATACACATCCAGATAATCAGTTTGTAAGCGTTGCAAACTTTGGTCTAATGCAAACTTGATACTGGCAGGAGAAAAATCATTTTTCTCCCGCATGTATGTAAAATTAGGATTTGGTCCCGCAATTTTTGAAGCCAAAACTACTCCTTCTCTTTTTCCTGATTTTTTGAACCAGGTTCCAAGAATTTTCTCTGTACTTCCGTAGGTTTCCTGACGTGCTGGAACAGAATACATCTCGGCGGTATCAAAAAAATTGACTCCTCTTTCAAGAGCATAATCCATTTGGGCATGACCGTCAGCTTCTGTATTTTGTTGTCCAAAAGTCATGGTTCCAAGGCAAATTTTGCTGACTTTTATATCGGTATTCGGTAAAGTAGTATATTTCATATTAAGAAAATTGTATTTTAATTTTTCAAAAACAAAGATAAAATTAGTTTATTGTTTTGGTTTCCAGTTAACAGAAATTTTGGAAACGTTTACAGGATATTAAAAAAATAACCGCAAATTCGCAAATTAAAACCTTCAATCGAAAGATAAAATTAGCGAATTAGCGGTTAAAAAAGATTCTTTTTCAAACCATTAAGAAATTAAGCTTGATTAAGAATCAACGCTTATCAGTACTTAATTTTCTTAATTCCTTACTGATAAAACGTATAACATTGTTTTAACCTTAATTGATATCATTCAACATTTTAGAAATCTCGTCTAATCTTGGTGTCAAAATAATTTCGATTCTGCGATTTTTTGCTTTTCCTTCAGCGGTTGAATTGCTTGCCAAAGGAGAAAATTCTCCTCTACCTGCAGCGGTTAGGTTTTCCTTATTGATTTTCTTGTTTTCACTCAAAATAGCAACAATTGCGGTAGCTCTTTTAGTTGATAAATCCCAGTTGTCTGCAATTGGTCCTGAAGCTGTAAAAGCATCGTCATCCGTATGTCCTTCAATAAGAACCGAAATCTCCGGGTTATCACCCAAAACTTTTCCTAACTCTACAACTGCCTTTTTACCTTCGGAACCTACTGCCCAGCTTCCAGAATTAAAAAGTAGTTTGTTTTCCATAGAAACATACACTTTTCCATTTTTTTGTTGAACTGTCAAACCTTTTCCTTCAAAGCTATTCAAAGCTTTAGATAGTGTTTCTTTCAATTTTTTCATGCTTGCTTCTTTGGCAGCAATCAAAGATTCCAACTCATCTAAACGCTGTGCGCTTTTGTTTAAACGTTCTTGTTCTAATGCTAACGCTTTCCCTTTCTCATCTAATTGATCCAACAAATCACGATTTTTCTTCATGTTGTTTTGCAAAGCGTCACTGCTATTTTTTTCTAAAGCGGCATAGGAATCCTGCAACACTTTAAATTTATTTTGAGCCGCGGCATAATCGGCTTTCAATTTTTCCAGTTCCGATTTTGATTTACTCAAATCAGATGTTAAAGCGCTTCGGTCTAGTTCTAATTGATTTTTAGCTTTTAAAAGATCTTCATTCTCATCTGTTAATCTTCTATTTTCTTTTTTGGAATCGGTGTACTTGCTTTCTAAATCATTGTATATTTTCTTGGACACACATGAAGTTGAAAGTGCAAGCACTAGTAATCCGATGGAAACTCTTTTAATCATTTTATTAGTATTTATGTTGTTTCTATAGTTGTTTTGAAAGCAAAAAATCAAATTATATCCAAATGCCCTAGCCCCGATTATAGTGGAAATCCTTGTTGTTTTTTCTTTAAAAACAACAAGATTGCAACGGAAAGCGGGAAATAGCTCCTCCTTCGACTCCGCTCAGGATGATTACTCAATTTCTACCAAAACAGGGCAATGGTCTGAATGCACTGCATCAGATAAAATAACGGCTCTTTTTAATTTATGTTTTAAGGTGTCGCTAACTAAATTGTAATCGATGCGCCAACCCTTGTTGTTTCCTCTTGATCCGGCGCGGTAACTCCACCACGAATATTGGTGTGGCTCATTGTTGAAATGGCGGAAACTATCCACAAATCCGGACTTCATGAATCCGTCGAGCCAAGCTCTTTCTTGCGGTAAAAACCCGGAAACGGTTTTGTTTCTGATTGGGTCATGAATGTCGATTGCTTCGTGACAAATGTTGTAATCCCCGCAGATAATCAGGTTTGGCCTTTCTTTTTTGAGTTCGTCAATGTAAGTCTGAAAATCATCCATGAACATAAATTTATGGTCTAATCGCTCAATATTTGTCCCAGATGGCAAGTACAAACTCATCACAGAAAAGTCATCGAAATCAGCCCGAAGGTTTCTTCCTTCAAAATCCATGTGGTGAATTCCGGTTCCATGAACGACATTGTTAGGCTTTATTTTCGATAGAATGGCCACACCACTATACCCTTTTTTGGTTGCTGAATAATAATATTGATACGGATAACCCGCCTTTGTAATATCATCAACCGGGATTTGGTCTTCTGTAGCTTTAATTTCCTGAAGACAAATAATATCTGGGTTTGCGTGCTGCAACCAGTCTATAAATCCTTTTGAAATGGCAGCTCTTATTCCGTTGACGTTGTATGAAATAATTCTCATTAAAGTATTTTTTGAGTTTGATTCGATAAATTATTGTTAGCCTAAAGTTTTCAGGAACCCACTTTTTAATTTTATCGAAAGAAACATATTATTTTTTTCTGTGGGTTTCAAATGTAATAAAAAAGTATAAGTTTGGTTCAGAAAAAGAGAGAAAATGGAGTTTTTTGCTATCTTTGTTTCTTGCCTTAAAAATAAAAAATACATGGGTTTAGTTACCGCCAAAGAAGTTGCAAAAGCAATAAATGCTGATAAGTATGGAGTTCTGGGTACTTTTTCTGGATGGTTGCTTATGAAGGTGCTAAAAATTTCTACCTTAAACAAAGTATACGACAGAAACAAGCATTTGAAAGATGTTGATTTCCTCAATGGAATATTAGATGATTTACAAATAAAATTCGAAATTCCTCAAGAAGACTTAAAACGCTTGCCAAAAGAGGGTGCTTACATCACGATTTCAAATCATCCTTTGGGAGGAATTGACGGTGTTTTATTATTGAAATTAATGCTTGACAAAGAACCTAATTTCAAAATTATCGCTAATTTTCTTTTGCATCGAATTGAGCCGCTCAAGAAATACATCATGCCGGTAAATCCTTTTGAAAATCATAAAGATGCCAAGTCTAGTGTTGTAGGAATAAAAGAAACCTTGCGCCATTTAAGCGACGGAAAACCTTTAGGAATGTTTCCTGCAGGGGAAGTTTCTACCTACAAAGACGGAAAATTAATGGTTGATAAACCGTGGGAAGAAGGTGCCATAAAAGTTATCAGAAAAGCCCAAGTCCCAGTTGTTCCTATTTATTTTCATGCGAAAAACAGTCGATTTTTCTATATGCTTTCAAAAATTGGTGGCACATTACGTACCGCTAAATTACCATCAGAAGTGTTTAGCCAGAAGAATCGTGTGATAAAAGTACGTATTGGAAAACCTATTTCGGTAAATGAACAAAACGAACATAAAACCATTGAAGAGTACACGGAGTTCTTGAGAAAGAAAACCTATATGCTAGCCAATCCATTTGAAAAAGAAAATAATTTTTTAAATACGTCCAGTTTAAAAAGTCCAAAAAGTCCAAAGCAAATCGTTACTCCTGCAAATGGAGAAAAAATGATTGCCGAAGTAAATGCATTGAGAAGTACAGATTGCAGGCTTTTGCAAAGTAAAAACTATGAAGTGTTTTTTGCCGAAGCCAATAAGATTCCAAATATCCTTCATGAGATTGGTCGATTGAGAGAAATCACTTTTAGAGAAGTAGGTGAAGGAACTAACGAATCGATTGACTTAGATAAATACGATCAATATTACCACCATCTTTTTTTGTGGGACGATGATACTAAAAAGATTGCAGGCGCTTATAGAATGGGCTTAGGGGCAGAAATATATCCTAAGTATGGAATAGATGGCTTTTATTTAAACAGTCTTTTTCGTTTTGAACCTGAATTACACGACATGATGCACAAATCCATTGAAATGGGAAGAGCATTCATTATCAAAGAATACCAACAAAGACCAATGCCATTATTCTTGTTGTGGCGCGGAATTATCCATACCACTTTGCATTATCCTGAACATAAATTTTTATTGGGGGGAGTAAGTATCAGCAATCAATTCTCCGATTTTTCAAAATCCTTGATGATTGAGTTTATGAAATCCCATTATTATGATCCTTACATTGCGCAATACATTCACCCTAAAAAGGAATATAAAGTAAAACTAAAAGATGCCGATAAGGATTTTGTATTCAACGAAACAGATGCCGATTTGAATAAATTTGACAAAATCATTGACGAATTAGAACCTGGCGTACTTCGTTTGCCTGTTTTAATTAAAAAATACATCAAGCAAAATGCCCGTTTGGTCGCTTTTAATGTTGATCCGTTATTCAACAATGCTATTGATGGATTAATCTACCTGAGGATAGCAGATATTCCGGAAAGCACCATGAAACCGGTAATGGAAGAATACCAAGCCGAACTGGAAAGAAAACTGAACGATAAAGAAGATTGATTTGAGATTATATAAAAAATCCCGATTTTAAATCGGGATTTTTTATGCTTTAAAACCAAGCTTTTTTACCAACCTGATAGGTTTGATAAAACTCTTCATCTGATTTTGTTAAATATATTATTCCCTCAATCAAACCCAATACACCTGTTACTGTCCCGCAAGTACACAAACTAATTACCAACCATATAATACCTTCATTAGTATAACCTAAAAGGAATTTATGAATTCCTAAAGGTCCTAAAAGAATAGCAAGAAGTCCCGCCGCTATTTTTTTATTGTCTTGATAAACTGGTCGTGGATTATTCCATTCTTCATGCTTTGAATTTTCCATAAATTAATTGTTATAAGGTTGTTTTTCAGTGATTAAAAATATAAAAATTATTGAAATACTTTATCAATTGGCTCCCATAGTTCTATTTTATTTCCTTCGATATCCAGAATCCAACCAAATTTTCCATACTCATAAGACTCCATATCACCCACAATTGTTACACCTTCCTCCGATAATTTTTTTAACAAATTTTCTAAATCATCCACTCTGAAATTTTGCAAGAATTGTTTTTCGCTTGGCGCAAAATAAGTCGAGTCGTCAGCAAACGGCGACCATTGGGTAGAACAATCATTCCCATCTTTATCTTTCCACCAAAAAGTAGCACCATAATCATCGGTTTTCAAACCCAAGTGTTTTCCGTACCAAGCCACCAGTTCTTTTGGATTCTTTGATTTGAAGAAAAAACCGCCAATTCCGGTAACCCGTTTTTCCTCCTTATTAACTTTGGCTTGACCAAAATATTTTGTTTTAATCTTATCTACAATCACTTGTGCCAATCGTTCATGACTTTCGAATGTCCATCCGGCAATATGTGGTGAAAGAATCACATTCTTCGCTTGCAACAAATACTGGAAAGCCTCCGGCGTATTTTTATCTTGAAAAAGGGTTTCAAAAGACAATTTCTCATATTCCAAAACATCTAAACCGGCTCCAAGTATTTTACCGGACTCCATCGCCGAAACTAAATCGGCAGTGACAATATTCTTGCCACGAGAGGTATTTATAATCCAAAAGGATTTGGTAAACCCATTGATAAAATCAGCATCAACCATTTTATCAGTTTCAGGAGTCCACGGAATATGAAGGCTTACCACATCCACTTTTTGCTGAAATTCTTCCAATGTAACTTGCTTGGCATTGCTGTCTCCTACATTTTCCTGAATATCATAACACAGGACTTCCACATCAAAACCACGGAGTTTTTTGGCAAATGATTTGCCCATATTTCCATAACCAATAATCCCCACCGTTTTCCCGTCGAGTTCATGACCGCGGTTGCTTTCCCTGTTCCAGTGACCGGACCGTATCTCGCTATCGGCTTCATTCAATTTATTGAAAAGTGACAAAATCATCCCTAAAGTATGCTCGGCAACAGCATTCCTGTTTCCTTCCGGAGCAGCGATAAGCGTGATGTTTTTGGATGTTGCATATTCACAATCGATACTTTCTAAACCCGCTCCTACGCGTGCTATAAATTGCAAATTGGTGGCTTTATCCAAGAATGTTTTATCAATTTTAAATCGACTCCGAATAACAATCCCCTGATAATCTTGAATTTTAGCTTCAATTTCTTCTTTGGATGATTTGAAATCACTGTGATTTATAAAACCGGCATTTTGCAATTGATCCCAAAGTAATGGATTATTGCTATCGATATGAAGGATTTTAATATCCATAAAAAAGTTTCTAAGTTTTAGTACCCCAAATTAACAAAAAAATAGTTCCCAAATGTGTAAATTAGCATTCTTTCTATTCTGGAGATTCATCTCCTGAATTCAATAGTAATAAAATTCAAAAAATGAAATTAACAAAAACATTCAAGGAATTCTTTGAAAGTGAAAAAGCGGGAGGATTACTTTTACTCTTTGTAACCATTCTTTCTCTTTGTCTTGCTAATTCCCCTTTTCAAACGGAATATATTGCTTTTTGGGAAACCCAATTGGGTCATCATTCCATTACACATTGGATTAATGACGGACTGATGACTATCTTTTTCCTGTTAATTGGTTTAGAACTGGAACGTGAAATTTATCAGGGTGAATTGTCCAGTATCAAGAATGCTGCGTTGCCTATTTTTGGCGCTTTAGGCGGTATGCTTGTTCCTGCCGGAATCTTTTTAGCATTAAATTTTGGAACTATTACACAAAACGGAGCCGGAATCCCCATGGCTACGGACATTGCTTTTGCCATTGGTATTTTATCCTTATTAGGAAATCGTGTTCCTGCATCGCTTAAGGTATTTCTAACTGCCTTAGCGGTAATTGATGATTTGGGTGCCATAATTGTCATTGCCATATTCTACACGGCAACAATTGCTTTTATAAATTTATTTATAGCCTTAGCTATTCTTGGTGGTTTATTTATTCTGAATCGAATGAAAGTTCATAGTTTATTCCCGTACTTAATTGGTGGTGTTGCTATGTGGTATTTCATGCTTAATTCTGGAGTGCATGCCACTATAACTGGTGTTTTATTGGCTTTTGTAATTCCGTTTGGCGATGGAAGCAAAAAAACATCGTCTTATAAAATTCAGCATTTTTTACACAAACCCGTTGCCTTTTTTATCTTGCCGTTGTTCGCAATCGCCAATACGTGTATAGCGATAGATTCCAATTGGCATGAAGGACTGAACCATCCCAACACAATAGGAATCATATTAGGACTTGTGATTGGAAAACCACTCGGAATTTGGCTTTTCTCTTTTTTAGGCGTCACCTTGGGGATTTGCGTTTTGCCCAAAGATTTACAATGGAAAACTATTATTGGTGCAGGAATGCTCGGCGGAATTGGTTTTACCATGTCTATATTTATAACGCTGCTTGCCTTTAAAAATGACGGTGAAGAAGTAATTACCTATTCTAAAATTGCAATTCTCGTTGCTTCCTTTATAGCCGGAACAGCTGGTTTTCTTTGGTTGAAATATACTCTGAAAACTCCAATCAAAAAAATAAAGATTAAACCAATCATTTAATTGATTCTCCAATAAAAAAGGGTGTTTAGCTTTACAACTAAACACCCTTTTTTATTGAAAACTAGGATTGTAACTGAACTATTTAAGCTAAAAGAGCTTTACTTATTAGCCCAATAATCAAACACTGTGACTTTCTCAGGAGCAGGATTTAACAGCGCTACAAAAGCTTTGTGATCTGGATGAATAAGATAGGCATCTCTATCACTTTCGCTGCTGAATGTAAGTATAAAGCAATGTGTCAAACCCTTATTCAAATTTTCAGGACTATTATTGGTTCCCCATTCAAATGATTTAATGGTTGGAATTTTATGCTTTAAATCGCTCAAAGCGGTTACCACTTTCGTGATATAGGCTGCATCCGTTCCTTCTTTCCATCCAAACATAACTACATGTCGCAGCACTTGTTTATGTTTGTCTTGCTGGGCGTTTATGGTATAGGTTGAAAGTAAAATAAGGGTTAGTAGCAATAGTTTTTTCATGGTAGTTTTTTTTTCGAAATGTACGAATTATTTGAGTTGATTTTGCAGGGAGACTGACGCTATTGTAAATTGCTACTTGCTTTATTTGATTCTTGTTGTGGGCGTAAAGTCAGAGACGTTTTCGCAGCATAAACGACGAAGGCTTTGTGGAGCGGGATGTAAAAGACGCCTTTATTAATTACAGCTTGATTCACCTAATAAAACTCCGTAAGAATTATCACTATTTGGGTCGTTAATTGAATTAACTTTTACAACTTTTACCCATTTAATAGTTGCTTTATGTTCATTTAATATTTCACATAAATATTGAGCAAATCCATTTCGATTTGTACCATCATCTTCAACACTTACATAAAGAACATTTGCATCAGTAATCATTGCTTCTTTTACTTTTGGTTCTTTTTTTATTTCTTCTAATGCAGTTACATTTCCTTTGTTTTCTGTTTTACTTTCACTTTTTTCAAATACAACTTCCGTTTCATTATTTTCTTTTACTTTTTCATTAGAAGTTTCTTTATCATCAGCTAGACTTACAATAAGCAGAATAGTAATTATTGTTGTAACTCCAATTTTCCAACTTTTAGAAATGGTTGAATTTTTCCAAAGAGCAAATAATCCAATTGGGAAAAAGATAAAGCAAAGTAATAAGACCAGCCAAGTTTTATCATACCAATTATTTTGTTTCTGTTCCATAAATTTAAAATTTGAGTTGCTGTTTTAGTTGTTGTTCTGTACAGTCATAGTTTTGTATAATTCCATTAATTGTTTCAGCTTTTGACTCATTTGTCAAAATTGCCTCTCCCCATTCTTGGAGTTGACCGGTAATAATATCTCCAATATCAATGCTATTAGATGATAACATTTCAAAAATTGAATATAAATTTCTTTCGATTTCTATGGCAAAATATCCATTTTTTGGATTAATTTTCTTTACTATTCCTCTCATTTTTTGAATAATTATTGTTACGTTAAGTTCTAGAATTCTACGGTAAGCTTACCGCTAACTTTTAGCTTTGCGCTATAAATAGAGTTTATTCACTCTCTACTAAAACTAGTGGCTTTACTTACATAAAACTAATTTTGCAATAAAACGTATTTTAACTGCACCTGTTTGACGTAAAAACTAACTCGTGTTTTAAACAAAATAATTTCTCCAACAAATCTATCAAGAACAAAACACACTACTTTACGGCTTTCCTCATTTGGGTAAAAAAAATAAAAAAATAGATTTAAGAATGAAGATTAACGATTTTTGATTTCAGATTTTATGTGGAATCTAAGATTGTTCATTTTAGCGATTTTATTCGGTTTTCAAATCAAAAAATCAAAAATCGCTAATCAAAAATCTTCAATCAAAAAAAAGGGTCTTCTCAACAGTTACGCTGAAGAAGACCCTTTTTTTTATTGGGGGCACGCCCAAATGACGTTTATCCCTTGATTTGTTTCAAAGAAGTTTTGATTCCTCGTATCAATGACGAACTGAATCCGTGCATTTCCATTTCGTTCAATCCCGCAATGGTACAGCCTTGTGGTGTGGTTACACGGTCAATTAATTGTTCTGGATGTATTTGTTCTTCCATGATCATTTCGGCAGCGCCTTTTACGGTTTGTGCCGAAATAGCTAGTGCAGTTTGCCAGTCAAATCCTATTTCGATTCCGGCTTGCATCGAAGCACGAATATAACGCAACGCAAAAGCAGTTCCACTGGCCGCAAGAACGGTTGCTGCATCCATCAATTTTTCGTCTATAATAGGAGCTGTTCCTAAATCTTTGAAAAGAGCCACTGTGTTTTGTGCTTTCTCTTTGTTTTTTTCATGAAACGCGATACACGTTGCCGAAGCACCAAATTGTGATGCGATATTCGGCATGATTCGTACGGCGCTATTCCCATCGCCTATCTTATTTTGTAAATTTTCTATTGACAATCCACTCACTGCCGAAGCGATTACCTTATTAGAAATCACCGGAAGAATTTCGGCCAAAACGGTATCTACCTGATACGGTTTTATAGTCAAAATGATAATATCCGCCTCTTGAATTTGATGCGTGTTATCTGAAGAAACTGTTACGCCCAGTTGCTCTAAATAAAGAATGCTCGCTGTATTTCTTCTGGTTACGGTGATTTGATTTCCTTGCGAAAATTTTGATAATCCTTTTGCGATAGCTACGCCTAAGTTTCCTCCGCCAATTATGTGTACTTTCATGCTGGTTGTGGTTTTACTCTCCCCGACCCTCTCCAAAGGAGAGGGAGCCGATATGGAAAGTGTTTCTTATAATTTTTATGTCTTTTGATTATATTCTTAATAACAAATTATTTTCATGAATTAAAATCCGTGTTAATCTGTTTAATCTGTGTCATCCGTGTGCCGTTTTTAATGGTTCATTTTACGGGACTTTCTTATGCTTATTTTAATTAAAATCCTAAAATGAGATTGGCAATTCCGAAGTAAATCATAATTCCAAAAACATCATTTGTTGTTGTAATAAAAGGCCCTGTCGCAATGGCTGGATCGATATTGTTTTTGTGCAGGAAAAGTGGCACCAAAGTTCCTAAAATGGCGGCAAATAATATGACTACAACAATGGATATGGAAATCGCCATTCCCACCTGGAATTGTCCATACATAAACGTATGATAACCCAATACCAACAGTGCTATTATAGTCCCGGAAATCATTGCTACCGAAATTTCTTTGCTGAAATAATTACGGCTAAATTCTTTTAAAGTACCATTTGCCAAACCTTGGACAATAATTGCCGATGCTTGTACCCCAATATTTCCTGCTGTTGCTGAAAGTAACGGCATAAAAATAATTAGTGTGTAAAATTTTTGGGAAGTGGCTTCATTACCTTTAATAACATAAGATGCAATAAGTTCAATAAACATACCGATTAACAACCAAGGCAAACGCGCTTTGGTATGCTCGTAAATACTGTCATTTGTTTCAACATCTTGGGTAATACCCGCAGCCATTTGGTAATCTTTGTCGGCTTCGTCCTTGATTACATCTATAATATCATCAATGGTGATTCGGCCTACAAGTCGCCCCAGTTCATCAATGACAGGAATGGCTTCTAAATCGTATTTCTGCATGATTCTCGCCACCTCAACATCTTCGGTATCTACATTCACCGAATTCAGTTTCCGAATGTACACATCACTTATCGCCGTTCTGGTGGAAGTCGTCAATAAATCCTTAAGCGACAAACGTCCTTTTAATCGGTCTTCATCATCTACCACATAAATAGAATGCACCCGAGAGATATTTTCGGCCTGGATTCGCATTTCTTTTACACAAGTCAGTACGTTCCAATTTTCATTGACCTTAACCAACTCTTTGTGCATAATTCCACCTGCTGTATCCTCATCATATCGCAATAAGTCAACGATATCCTTGGCATGCTCGACATCTTGAAGTTCTGATATTACTTCTGCTTTAATCTCTTGCGAAAGTTCGGCAATAATATCGGCAGCATCATTCGTCTCTAATTCATCTAATTCTTCGGCAATCTCTTTTGGCGAAAGCCTGCTTAATATATTCTCCCGCAAATCATCTTCTAGTTCAAGAAGAATCTCTGCCGTTTTTTCACTGTCTAATACTTTAAAAATGTAGGTTGCTTCGTCAAAATCAAGCTCGTCAAGAATCTCGGCAATATCAGCATGGTGCATGTCATTGAGTAAGGATTCTAATTCCTTATCATTTTTATTAACAATGTGTTGCTCTAATTCCTGGATTAGCGCTTTGCTGATTTTAAACTCCATCGGCTTCTATTTTTTGAGTAAGTTCTATGAACTGTTCTACATTTAATTGCTCTGGTCGAAGATCAAAAACTTTATCTTCTCTTAAACCATCGGACAAATTTAAGGTTTTTAAACTGTTTCGCAAGGTCTTTCTGCGTTGTTGAAAAGCCGTTTTGACCACAGTGAAAAACAATTTTTCTCCGCAAGGCAAACTGTAATCTTTTTTTCTGCGCAAACGCAACACTCCCGATTTTACTTTTGGTGGCGGAATAAATACATTCTCGTCTACCGTAAATAGATATTCGGCATTATAAAAAGCCTGAACTAAAACCGACAGAATTCCATACGCTTTGGTTCCCTTTTTTTCGCAAATACGTTGTGCCACTTCTTTTTGGAACATACCTGCAAATTCAGGAATCTGATTGCGGTATTCTAATGCGCGAAATACAATTTGAGTCGAAATATTATACGGGAAATTCCCTATTATAGCGAATTGCTTTCCTTCGAAAATCTCGTTGATGTTATATTTCAGGAAATCTTTAGAGATAATCTTATCCTTTAATTTTGGATAATTTTCATCTAAATATGTCACGGATTCGGTATCGATTTCTATCACATACGTATTGATTGGCTTGTCCAACAAATACTTTGTCAAAACTCCCATTCCCGGACCTATTTCTAATACATCATCATATCCTTCTAAGTTCAACGTGTCAGCAATGTCTTTTGCAATGCTTTCGTCTTTCAAGAAATGTTGTCCGAGGTGTTTTTTGGCTTTTACTTTTTCCATTTTATTTGTTTTTTGCCACGAAGGCGCAAAGTGTTTTTATGTTTTTTTAATATCCAGAAAATTATCGCAAACTGAATATTGTTAACTATTTCTTATATCCTATCTTTTTTCGTTCTGGAGTGATTTCTTTCTTTTCCATAAGTTCATCTACATATTGAAAAACGAGTTCTATGTTTTTTCCTTGATTTTCAATTTTCTTTTTCATTATTTCAAAATCAATGCGTAAATCAGAATTATCGGAGAGCATTTGTCTGGTTTTTGTAAATATTCTCATAATCTGAATGTTGGTTTGAATTGCTTTTTCACTATTCAAAACACTCGATAACATTAATACTCCATGTTCTGTAAAAGCCATCGGCGCATAACGCAAACCCATGTTTTCAGAATTGGAGGTCGCAATTTGCGACCTCCAATTCTCAAACTCATCTTTAGACAAAACAAACATAAAATCAATAGGAAATCTATCGATATTTCTTTTAACTTGCTCTTTTAATCTTTTAGTCTCAACCCCGTAAAGCAATGCCAAATCACGATCTATCATTACTTTTTGATTTCTAATGAAATAAATCTTACTGATAACGGTGTCATCCGGTATTATTGAAATTTTATCGCTCATAAAATGAAATTTTTATGTTATTTCAGAATTGGAGGTCACAATTTGCGACCTCCAATTTTTATGCTTTATTATAAATTCAACTTGATATCGCAAATTGCGACTTCAAGATTTTGATTCAAAACGAAACCCTGAGTGTGATTGCTTCGTTTCTCGCAATGACTCTAGAAATCTGAAATCAATTCCAGCTCGGTTCTAAAAGCAAGCATTTTGTCTCCAAACAATTTCACTCCTTCTTCGCGAAAAGCGGGCGCATCTTCCTGATAATATTTCTCCAAAGTTTCTTTGCTATCCGTAGTGTATTGAACAGAATAAGTCACTCCGCCCATTTCTTCTTCAATTAAAACCCGCACCATTCTTGCCGAGGAAAATTTCCCAGTAGCCAAAATTTCGGGAATGTGTTTGTGTTGCATCCAAATCATCCATTGATCGTGAACGCTTTCATGTATGTTTGTGGTAACGTTGTATATTATCATTTCTTAACTATTTAATCGTTGATTTGTTTAATCGGTTAAAACAATTAACCGATTAAACAGTATTTATAAATTCGTATCGCCTCGCAATTGCCTGAATTTCTTTCGGGCTTCCACAAAATAGATACTGTCTTCGTGACTGAAAATTATCTTTTCGTATAATGGTTTTGCCTTTTCGGGCTGTTGTAACTTTTTGTTATAAATTTCTGCCGAGAAATATAAGGCTTCGTCAATGTAAATTCCGTCGCTGTGCTTGTCAATAATAGCTTGATATTGGCTTAAAGCCAAAGTAAAATCACCCAGTTTTTCATAAATTTTACCCAAACGCAACAACGTCACCGCTTCTATTTCCTCTCCTTTATAATTTTTTAGAATCATTTGAAACTGCGTTACCGCTTCCTGATTCCTGTTTTGATATAAAAGATAATCTCCTTTTGCAAACTGTTTCAAAGCCGTTTGTGTCGAATCGGCAACGGTATTGTCATTGATCAAAAGAAAATATTCCAAAGCATCATTGGCAATCAGTTGTGTATTCGCTGATTTCAATTCCTTGAATTGTTTCAAAGCCCATACAAAGTCTGTTTTGAAATAACTCGTTTTGGCAGCTTTCAAACTCGCTTCATGCGCCACTATATCATTTTTTAAATCCAATTCTATCTGCGAATAATAGATCAAAGCCTGATTAAATTTTTCTTCGTAAAGCAAAATATCGGCCAATTCCATTTTGGCCTGAGCCACTTCGTAATCGTTCAACTGTAATTCGAGTGCTTTCTTAACTATTGCCTTTCCTTCCTCCGGTTTTTTTAAATTGAAAGCTACAAAATGCGCCTGAATCAGCTGCAAAGATAAGGTAAAAGGACTTATTTCAAATTGTTTCAACAAACCGTCTAATTCCGTATTGATGGCAGCATACTCTTTTTCTTGCGCTTTTTCTATTTTCATTTTAATCAAATAGGAATTCGCCTGAATCAACAGTTCTAAATCTTTTGTGTTTTCCAAAACAAAACCAAGGATTTCTTTGGCCGCTTCTTGATTGTCTTCTTCAATAGCGAGTTGCCCTAAATTCACAATATTAGAAAGCGATTCCGGATCGCGTTTATAAATCGCTTTTTCTTGGATAAATGCTTTTTCAAATTCTTTTTGTTGCACATAATACCAACTCAAATAACGATTCCAAAAAATATCTTGATTTTTTTGAGCTCTAATAATTAATGCTTTTCGCAATATTTCACTAAAATTGGCATCGCCCTCATCCACCATAAAACGAGACAGTTGATTTTGAATTTGTATCGAATTTTGGGGATTCGCATAGGCTTCATTCAGAAAGGTATTAATCATCATTTCCTGATTGCCTAATTGACCATAAAGCAATCCGATTTGATAATTGAAATTAGCTTCTAATTCTGTTGCGGTTTGATACGATTTCAAGGCATATTCCAACAACACTTTTCTCTCAAAAGAATTGGAAATACCGTACACTTCATTTGGATTTTTTTTGATTCTGTCTAATGCTTGCTCGTAGTAAATTTTGGCTTTGACATCATTTTTTTGCAACTGGTAATTGTATCCCAATTCGACCAGAAGACTCCCCTGTTTGTATTTGTCTAATCGGTCCAATATTGCTTTTTCAGCAACAGAAAATTGCTGTAATTGTTGGTAACAGTCAATGGTTCTTAAAAAATACTGTGTGTTTTGGGGTAGGTTTTCCAGTAACTCTTCATAACTGATTTTGGCTTTTTCAAAATCGCCTTTATCATAATAATACTGCGCCAATTGTTCGTTTTGAGAAAAACAAACCAATGAAAAAAACAGATTTATATATAGAAATATTTTTTTCATTTTTTAATTGCAATTTGTTTCGTCAAACATCAATTTTTATAAACCATATAAGGAATTTAAGGACATTTAAGATTAGTGTTTTTTTCCTTGTGTTTTAAAATCCAACGTTGTCCGTTGATTTTTTCACAGAACACTTATGTGATCTTAAATTACTTATATGGTTCAATTTTTTTGATTTTAGTCAATAATATCAAACCCACAATACGGACGTAAAACTTCTGGAATTACGATTCCTTCCGGAGTTTGGTAATTTTCTAAAATTCCAGCCAAAACTCTTGGTAAAGCCAATGAACTTCCGTTTAAGGTATGTGCCAATTGGTTTTTTCCATCTTTGTCTTTGAAACGCAATTTCAAACGATTTGCTTGAAAAGTCTCAAAATTAGAAACTGAACTGATTTCTAACCAACGATCTTGCGCGGTAGAAAACACTTCGAAATCATATGTCAAAGCAGCCGTGAATCCCATATCGCCGCCACAAAGTCGCAATATTCTGTAGGGCAATTTCAATTCCTGAAGAATATTTTTAACGTGTTCCACCATTCCGTCCAAAGCTTCGTATGATTTATCCGGATGTTCTACACGAACGATTTCCACTTTGTCAAATTGATGCAAACGGTTCAATCCACGTACGTGAGCGCCATAAGAACCTGCTTCTCTACGGAAACACGGCGTGTAAGCCGTAGTTAAAACGGGTAATTCATTTTCGTTTAAGATCACGTCACGGAACAAATTCGTCACCGGAACCTCCGCCGTTGGAATCAAGTACAAATCGTCGGTTTTATCATGGTACATTTGCCCTTCTTTGTCCGGCAATTGCCCCGTTCCATAAGCCGATGCTTCATTTACCATGTGCGGAACCTGAACTTCGTTGTACCCCGCTGCCGTATTTTTATCTAAGAAATAATTGATCAAGGCGCGTTGTAACTTCGCTCCTTTTCCTTTATAAACCGGAAATCCTGCACCCGCGATTTTTACTCCAAGTTCAAAATCGATGATGTCGTATTTTTTTACCAATTCCCAATGCGGTTGTGCGCCTTCATGTAAAACTGGAATCTCTCCTTCTTCAAAAACGTTTAGGTTTTCCTCTGGCGTTTTTCCAACAGGAACAATATCAGCCGGAAGATTGGGCAGCGTATATAATTTCTCTAAAAGTGCTGCGGCAAGTGCATCAGCAGTTTCGGCTAAAGCTTTGCTTTTCTCTTTATTTAAAACGGTTTTTTCTTTTAGAATTGCGGCTTTAGCTTTCTCTCCAGCTTTCATTAATTCGCCAATGTCTTTGGATAATTTATTAGATTCGGATAAAATGTTGTCTAACTCTACTTGTGTAGCGCGACGTTTTTCGTCCAGTTGTACCACTTCTTCAACAACACTTGCAGCATCGATGTTTCTCTTTGCCAAAGCGGTGATTACTTTTTCTTGATTCTCTCTAATAAATGCGATTTGTAACATAGCTTGATTTTTTTAACGCTAACTTTTATAATAATGGAAGCAAATTTAAGGAAATGTTTGATAGAAATGCGGGAAAGTTTTTGGGTATTCGTGTTTGAAATTTTTAGCCACAAATTTCACTAATTTTCACTAATAACAATCTGTTTTAATTTCACGAATTCCTAAAATACATAGAATTCGTGAAATTCAATTTTAAAAAGCAATGCAATTAGTGAAAATTCGTGAAATTCGTGGCTAACTTTTTTATTCTCTTTTAATCTCGTGTCCCACAAATTCTTCCAAGGCAGCAAACATGTCATCTACAGAAAGGGCTTCGAAATCGGGGTGTGTTTTAAGAAAAGCAGCATTCAAAGTAACCAGATTTTCTTCAATTTCGAAAAAAGTGTCGTTGTTGAGCAAATCTCGGATTGGATTTACACCTTCCAATTTCCCTTTCAGGAATTTATTGAGTTTTACGCTACTCATTAATTTTACTTTTTTGGATTGTTGTTGGAACAATTCCAAATGCTTTTCGGCGCCAATTAATGCTAAACCTTCTTCTATCAATTCGTTTAATTCTTTATCCCAACTCGAATTATAGACAAACTGCGCAAAATTTCCTTCGGTATATTGAGACGTATAATAATCTAAATAATAACTCATTATAGCATCTTCGTGAATCAAATCATCATTAATACCTTCTTCGCGCATTAAGTTGATTACCGAAATATTGGAGTGAATCACATCTTGAAGGTTTTCACTGATCATTGCCGTTTCTGAAATAATTATTCTACCGAATTCCATAGGTTTTGTGTTTGAATATTTGCAGCAAATTTCGAGTAAAATAGTGAAGAATCGAAATGTTTTTTTTTAGCCACAGATTACACAGATTCGCACAGATTGATTAACGTTAGCAAGTGTCATCAGATTCGTCACTACTCTTTTTTCTGATTCATTTTTGTAACCAAAGCTTTCAAACGTAAGGCTTGTGCTTTTTTCTCTTCTTGAAGTTTAGTGTTTTTCCGATTGAGCAATTTGGTATGTAAAGCCTTATTTTTGGTGTTTTTTTCGGGTCCTTTTGGCATGATTTATACGCTACTTTATTTACGGCTACAAATATAAATAAACGGATCGTAAAACGCGGAAAAAGGAATCACACAGTAAGAACTTGCATTTCGCTCAGACCTTTACGTTGTTCTTCATCATTTTCCTATAAATTTGATTGTAAACATTGTCCGTACCTACGGCACTTTATGAGTGGACGGATTAAAATCCATCCCTACAATATTTGCCGAGCCTACGGCTCTTACAGGTGCGTAAAAGTTCCATAGGAACGATTCATATTGTAGCAACGGATTTTAATCCGTTGGAAATAAAATAAAAGGAATAAAGTTCCGTAGGAACGACACCTATTAAATTATTGACAAAAATTCATCGAAAACCCAAATCCCTAGCCCCGATAGCAGTGAAAATCCTTTTTCTAAACGCTGTCAGGGTTCAAAACCCTGACAGCGTTGAAAAAGATTGCAACGGATAGCGGGAAATAGCTCCTAAAACCTCCAAAAAACACAAACAATTTCTCATAAGTACAGACAAGTCACGACTTGTCCCTATCATCCCTTCGTCGCTATCATAAAAAAACTTATTTTTGCACTCAATAAAATTGAATCATGATACAGAATCCAAAAAGATATACCATTACAGCGGCATTGCCTTATACGAACGGACCGATTCACATAGGCCATTTGGCGGGTGTTTACGTGCCTTCTGATATATATTCCAGATATTTAAGATTGCAGGGAAGAGATGTTTTGTTTGTTTGCGGAAGTGACGAACACGGCGTGGCGATTTCGATGAAAGCCAAAAAAGAAGGCATTACGCCACAGGAAGTAATCGATAAATATGATGGAATAATCCGTAAATCGTTCTCTGATTTTGGAATTTCGTTTGATAATTATTCTAGAACTTCGGCTAAAATTCATCATGATACGGCTTCGGAATTTTTTAGAAAACTGTATGATAAAGGTGATTTTATTGAGGAAGTGACCGAGCAATTGTATGATGCAAAAGCAGATCAATTCTTGGCAGACCGTTTTGTAGTGGGGACTTGCCCAAAATGTGGCAACGAAGAAGCCTATGGCGACCAATGTGAAAAATGCGGTTCGACGCTGAATGCTACGGATTTGATTAATCCAAAATCGACAATTACAGGAGAAACTCCTATTTTGAAATCTACGAAACACTGGTTTTTGCCTTTGGATCGTTATGAAGATTTCTTGAAAGAATGGATTCTCGTTGGACATAAAAATGACTGGAAACCGAATGTGTACGGACAAGTAAAATCGTGGATTGATGGCGGTTTAGAACCTCGTGCGGTAACTCGCGACTTGGATTGGGGAATTGATGTTCCGGTTGAAGGTGCTGAGGGGAAAAAATTATACGTGTGGTTTGACGCGCCGATTGGCTACATTTCATCCACGAAAGAATGGGCTTTGCGCGAAGGAAAAGATTGGGAACCGTACTGGAAAGATAAAGATACGAAACTGGTTCACTTCATTGGGAAAGACAATATCGTTTTCCATTGCATCATTTTCCCTGCGATGTTGAAAGCTGAAGGAAGTTATATTTTACCAGACAATGTGCCTGCGAACGAGTTCTTGAACTTGGAAGGAAATAAATTGTCGACTTCTAAAAACTGGGCGGTTTGGTTGCATGAATATTTGGAAGAATTCCCAAATCAGCAAGATGTTTTGCGTTATGCGTTGACCTCAAATGCGCCGGAAACGAAGGACAATGACTTTACCTGGAAAGATTTTCAGGCAAGAAATAACAATGAATTAGTAGCGATTTACGGGAATTTCATTAATCGTGTGGTGGTTTTAACCAATAAATATTACAACGGAATTGTTCCGCAACCGAATGAACTTTCGGAAGTGGATGAAGCTACTTTAACCGAATTGAAAGCCTATCCAGCGGTGATTTCAAGTTCTGTGGAGCGTTACAGATTCCGTGAAGCGTTGAGCGAATTGATGAATGTGGCGCGTTTAGGAAACAAATATTTGGCGGATGAAGAGCCTTGGAAAGTTATCAAAGACAATCCGGAGCGCGTGCAAACACAAATGTATGTGGCCTTGCAAATTGCTGCTGCATTGAGTTCTCTTTGCGAACCTTTCCTACCATTTACAGCAAAAAAATTATCAAGAATTCTAAAAATAGAAAATCCGTTGAACTGGAATACTATTGCTCAAAATTCTGATTTGATTCCGGCTGGACACCAAATTGGCGAAGCTGAATTGCTTTTTGCTAAAATTGAAGACGAGGAAATCCAAAAACAAATAGACAAACTGGAAGCAACTAAAACTGCCAACACTGCCGAAAATAAAAAAGCAGAACCCCAGAAAGAAGCAATTCAATTTGAGGATTTTGCCAAAATGGATATCCGTACAGGAACGATTCTAGAAGCAGAAAAAATGCCGAAGGCAAACAAGCTTTTGATTTTGAAAGTGGATACCGGAATTGACGTGCGCACCATCGTTTCAGGAATTGCTGAGAGTTTCAAACCAGAAGATATTGTAGGGAAAAGAGTAACTGTTTTAGTGAATTTAGCTCCAAGAAACCTTCGCGGCGTGGAAAGTCAAGGAATGATTTTGATGACTACGAATGCTGAAGGAAAACTGGTTTTTGTGAATCCAGATACGGATGGCGTTGCGAATGGAGAGACGATAAATTAAACATTCATATATCAACGATTACTTAGAGACGTTGCAATGCAACGTCTCTATCTGTTTTAACCAAGAACCATTCAGAAATTATATAAAAAATATTATATTCGTTATCATCAACATACAGGAGACGTTGCAATGCAACGTCTCTACCGATAAATCCGAACGAAAATAATATGAATAACAAATTTCAAAATAAATACCGCATACCCTCTGCCCGATTTAAAAATTGGGATTATGGAAATAACGGCGCCTATTTTATTACGATTTGTGCCCAAAATAGGGAACATTTTTTTGGTGAAATTATTTCTGTTGCAGACGAGAATGAAATGCAGTTGAATGAAATCGAAAAATTAGCTGAGCCATTTTGGGCTGAAATACCAAACCATTTCCCATTTGTTGAATTGGGAAATTATACCATTATGCCGAATCACATTCATGGAATATTGATAATTAATAAACAGATTATCGTTGATGACATTGTAGAGACGTTGCAATGCAACATCTCTACCGTGAATACGACAGAAAACATCAATAAAAAGGAACTGATGGCGGAGATTTCACCTAAATCGGGTACAATTTCAACCATAATTCGTTCATACAAATCGGCATTAACCAAAAACGCACATTTTATGCATGCTGATTTTGAATTGCAAGCACGTTTTCATGATCATATTATTCGTGATTCCGAATCATTTGAGAGAATACAAAATTATATAGAAACCAATCCTGAACTGTGGAAAGAAGACAAATTTTACAACTAGACTAGTTGTAAGATTATATTCAGAAATAGCTTTTGTATTATACCAAAAAAACATACCATTTTATGAGCCTAAAAGTAATTGCTTTCGACGCCGATGATACCTTATGGATCAACGAAACCTATTTTGATGAAACTGAGAAGAAATTCTGTGGTTTGATGGAAGATTATTTATCGCATCAAGGAATTTCCAAAGAATTATTCAAAGTAGAAATCGACAATTTAAGATTGTACGGTTACGGAATCAAAGGCTATATTCTTTCTATGATTGAAGCAGCAATGACTATTTCAAACCATACACTTCCTATAGAAATCATTGAAAAAATCATTCAATACGGAAAAGAATTACTGGAAAAACCGATTGTTCTATTGGATGGTGTGGAAGAAACGTTGGAAACTTTACACGGAAAATACAAATTGGTCGTTGCCACCAAAGGGGATTTATTAGACCAACGCAGAAAACTGCATAATTCCGGTTTAGGTCATTATTTTCATCATATCGAAGTGATGTCAGACAAGCAGGAAGTAGATTATTCTGATTTGATTAAACGTTTAGAGATAGAACCTTCCGAATTTTTCATGATTGGAAATTCCTTAAAATCGGATGTTTTACCGGTTTTAGCCATTGGCGGACACGCCGTTCATATTCCGTTTCACACGACATGGGCACATGAGAAAATCGACCATACAATAGAACATGAAAACTTTAGTGCTTTTGAAAAAATAACTGATGTTTTAAAACGATTAGAATAAAGCAATCAATCTCCTTAGAGACAATCACAAAATTAAAGATTTATTAGGTCATTTATTAACTATTCTTGGCCTAATAAATCTTTAATCAAAGTCTTTTCAACTGGAAAACGATACGCATTTAGAAAAAAAATCTTTCAAAATTTTTCTTAAAAACTCCCAAATCACCGTTAAAAAGCCTATTTAAGGCTGTTATTTACAGAATTAAAAGGAATACTTTCATAATTCACTGTTTAAAATTTCTTATCAAACTTTGTGCTGTAGTTTTGTCTGGAATTTAAATAATAAAATTATGAAAAAAATCATACTTACGTTAGTTTTTGCATCGGCAATGACCACTATGAGTGCTCAAACAGAACCTGTAAAAAGCACAGAAGATGGCTTTAACAAATGGTCTATTGAATTAGCCGGTGGTGTTAACAAACCACAAAGACCAATGACTTCTGGTTATTTTACATCAACACCAAGTCCTTATGTTGTCGATCTAGGTGTTCGATACATGTTTAACAACAAATTTGGTTTGAAAGCTGATTTTGGCTACAACAGTTTTCAAGGAAAAAACAATTCTAAAGATTTTGACACTAAATATTACAGAGCAGATATTCAAGCTGTTGCTAACTTAGGAAGAATTATGAACTTTGAAACTTGGACTAAAACAATTGGTTTATTGGGTCATGCAGGTTTTGGTTTAGCACAATTAGAAGATCAAAATTCAGCTTTGAAAGATAGAATGGGTAATTTTATGGCTGGTGTAACCGGTCAAATCAGATTATCTGACAGAATTGCTTTAACAGGAGATTTCACAACAATCCTTAATGCTGCACAAGATGCTACTTTTGATGCTGCCAGTACTCGTGCTTCAAGAGGATTTTCAGGAATTCTTTTTAATGGTACTGTAGGTTTAGCAGTTTACTTAGGTAAAAATGTAAAACATGCTGACTGGGTAATCGATAATGAAGGCCGCTTTGATGCAATTGACGCCAGGTTTATGGCTATTGAAAATAAAATGCTAGACACTGATAAGGATGGTGTAGCTGATTATTTAGATGAAGAAGCTAATACACCGGCAGGAGCTATGGTTGATACTAAAGGAAGATCAATTGATAAAAACAACAATAATGTTCCTGATGAAACAGAAGCATATATCTTGAAAAATTATGGTAGCACTACTAATAATTCTCCGCTTTTAACAAACAACGAATTGATTAGAAGCTTAATCAACGGTGGTTATGTTGCAGTTTATTTTGATTTCAATAAATCTACTCCAACTAATGTTTCTACAGAAGGTACTGATTTCATGTTAACATACTTGAGAAACAATCCTACTGCCACAATTGATATTGTTGGTCATGCTGACGAAGTTGGAAGATCTGCATACAATGATAAATTATCTAATGCAAGAGCGAACAATGTGAAAAACACTTTAGTAAAAGCTAATATTGATGCATCAAGATTGAATGTTGTTGCTGCTGGTGAAGACACTTCAGTAGATATCGATTCAGAAAATGCAAGAAGATTAGTTAGAAGAGTTACTTTCAGAGTAAAATAAGTTTAGTTTTTTATTTCCAAAAGGCCCTAAAAGAAATTTCTTTTAGGGCCTTTTTTTATTTCTAATATTCTGTATTTTATCAGAAAATATTTTTTTTTAATATCGCAGCATTACAAACATCCATTTTTTATTTATTTACAAAAAAGATTAAATAAAAATGAATTTAAGGTTCAAAAGAATAGCTGTACTTTTGACAAATAAATAAAATTCGAAAATCTTGAAAATACTTTTAGATATTGAGAACTGGAACAGGAAGACCCATTTTCATTTTTTTAGACAATTTGAAGAACCTTTTTTTGGTGCAACTGTCGAAATTGATTGTACCAAAGCCTATGAAACTGCAAAAGCGCTGGATGCTTCCTTTTTTATCTATTACTTACACAAAACATTAGTTGCAGTTAATGCAATCGAATCGTTTCGCTATAGAATTTCGGATGATAAAATATACGTTTGTGACCAAATTAATGGTTCCGCTACCATTGGTCGTGAAGATGGCAGTTTTGGATTTTCTTTGATGGAATATAATGCTGATTTCACTATTTTTAAAGCTACTGCTTCGGCGGAGATTGAACGGATACAAAATACAACAGGACTTTTCACCCGAACATTTGAAGAGGATAACGTGATCCATTTTTCGGCAATTCCTTGGCTTAATTTCACTTCTTTATCCCATGCCAGAAGTTATACGTTTCCGGACAGTTGCCCAAAAATTTCCTTTGGAAAAATGATTGTTGCCCAAAACGGAAAAAGAACTATGTCTATGTCTGTCCATGTGCATCACGGACTAATGGATGGTTTGCATGTAGGTCAATTTGTAGATTATTTTCAAGAGATTATGAATCAGTAAATTAAGTATTTTTTGTAACTTTACTTAAAACTTACTGCCATGCTATCAAAAAATATAGAACTCGCGTTGAATCATCAGATTCGCATTGAAGCTGAATCATCCCAAACCTATCTTTCTATGGCTTCTTGGTCAGAGACTCATGGTTTGGAAGGAATTTCAAAATTTATGTATGCCCAATCTGATGAAGAACGGGCACACATGCTTAAACTGGTCCGGTATATAAATGAAAGAGGCGGCCATGCAAGAGTAAGCGAATTAAAAGCTCCAAAAATTAGCTATGAAACATTCAAGCAAATGTTTGAAGAACTTTACAAACACGAAATTTTTGTTTCTGAATCAATTAACGAACTCGTTCACATTTCGTTTTCAGAAAAAGATTATGCCACACATAACTTTTTACAATGGTATGTTGCTGAACAAATTGAAGAAGAAGCCCAAGCTAAACTTATTTTAGATAAGATAAATCTAATTGGCGATGACAAAGGTGGTTTGTATTTGTTTGACAGAGATATTCAACAAATGACTTTAAAAAGTGCTACCTCCAAAGATTCTAAATAATCAAACACACTTTAGAATCTATAAATAATATAACTTGATTTTAATACTTTAAAAATTGAGTAAAAAGAAAAAAAATAAGGAAAAGAAAAAAGAAAAAAAAGAGTCCGATAAAAAGGATGCTCCTAAGGGCAAACTCAAATCAAAATGTTGTGAAAGTTATAAAGAAGGGGAAAACAAGCGTTGCAAACGTTGCCCTAGATTTGATTTACGAAAAAAAGAAAAATAAAAAGTGTCTCGTCGCAGTTTACAGTCGCAGTCCACACATTTAGTTAAAAAAACCATCGACAGTCGATGGTTTTTTTGTTTGATTTTCAGTCACAATTTGCAACATTACAATATCTGTAAACTGGGACTGATCACTAAAAAACTATTTCCCTAAAAGAAGCACATCGTTAACCACGACTTCAGTGATATAGCGTTTTTCACCATTTTTATCATCGTAGCTTCGATGGGTTAATTTGCCTTCAATGGCAATTTCTTTTCCTTTGGCAACATATTTTTCTATAATTTCAGCAGTTTTTCCCCAAGCTACCAGTTTGTGCCATTGGGTTTCTTCCACTTTTTCCCCTTTGTCGTTTTTGTAGCTTTCGTTTGTCGCTATTGTAAAATTGGCTAATTTTTTTCCTCCGTCAAAAACTTTGATTTCCGGATCATTCCCTACGTGTCCAATTAACTGTACTTTGTTTCTTAATGCATTCATGGCGTGTAAAATTTAAATGTTAGTGTATATAAGTTATTTGTTGAATCATTGTCTCAAATCAACATGGCAAAGATGCGACGGGTTCCAAAACTTATTCGGTTACTAACTGTTTACTTTCGGTTGTAACTATTTGTAACCGTTTGTAAATGGAAATATTTGATTATATTTGATGGAAATCAACTTCTTATGCAAACGAAAATAAAAAAAGTAGAATTACGAAATCTAGCGTTTGACGACTATAAGCAGTTAAAGAAATCAATGGTGGAATCGTATCCGGAAATGGCAGATTCGTATTGGAAAGAACAAGATATTGAGAAACTACTGGACCTATTTCCTGAAGGACAGTTGGTGATTTTAGCCGATGGAAAAGTGGTTGGCGCAGCGCTATCATTAATTGTAGCCGAAATTTTAGTTGACAAAAATCCTAATTATGCTAAAATAACCGGAAATTTTACATTCTCGACACACAACCCAAAAGGGGAAATTCTGTACGGAATTGATGTATTTATTCATCCTGATTACAGAGGTTTGCGACTTGGCAGACGACTGTATGATGCCCGAAAAGAATTGTGTGAAAAATTAAACTTAAAGGCTATCGTTTTTGCCGGAAGGATTCCAAATTATAATAAACACGCTGAAAAGCTGACTCCCAAAAAATATATTGAGAAAGTAAAACTAAAAGAATTGCATGATCCTGTGCTTTCTTTTCAGTTGAGTAATGATTTTCATGTGATGAGAATTATGAAAAACTATCTGCCGGGCGATGCCGATTCTAAAGAATTTGCTGTGCTATTAGAATGGAATAATATTTATTATGATGAAAGTCCTCAATTAATAAACACCCAAAAAAGTACCATCAGACTTGGATTAATTCAATGGCAAATGCGTCCGTTAATAAATCTCGAAGCCTTATTTGAACAAGCCGAATTTTTTATTGATGCTGTATCCGGTTATAAGAGTGATTTTGCTCTTTTTCCAGAGTTGTTTATTGCACCACTTATGGCAGATTACAATCATTTATCGGAACCTGATGCCATTAGAGAGCTAGCAAAATATGCAGATCCTATTCGCAAAAAATTTCAGGAATTTGCTATTTCGTATAATATTAATATCATTTCAGGAAGTATGCCTTATTTAGAAAACGGCACTTTGTACAATGTTGGGTTTCTTTGCAAAAGAGACGGAACCTCTGAAATGTATTATAAGATTCACATCACTCCAAATGAAGTTTTGCATTGGGGAATGAAAGGCGGCTCACAAATTAAAACTTTTAATACTGACTGCGGAAAAATAGGAATCATGATTTGTTATGATGTTGAATTCCCGGAAATGGCGCGATTAATGGCCGATGAAGAAATGAATATTTTATTTGTCCCGTTTTTAACCGATACCCAAAGTGGTTACACCAGAGTAAAACACTGTGCACAAGCCCGAGCCATAGAAAATGAATGTTATGTAGCGATTGCAGGATGTGTGGGGAATCTTCCAAAAGTGAACAATATGGACATCCAATATGCACAAACGGCTGTCTTTACACCTTCGGATTTTGCGTTTCCCAGCACCGGAATAAAAGCGGAAACGACGCCTAATACTGAAATGACTTTGATTGTAGATGTCGATTTGAATTTACTTAAAGAGCTTCACGAACATGGAAGTGCCAGAATCCTAAAAGACCGCAGGACTGATTTATACGAAATTAAAAAACTCAATCCATGAACAAAACCTGTTTAGAATGTGGAGAAAAAATTGTAGGCCGCGAAGATAAAAAGTTTTGCAGCGACGGTTGTCGGAATGCCTACAATAACAAGATAAACAAAGACAGTACAAATTTTATGCGCAACGTAAACAACAAGTTGCGCAAGAATTACCGCATTCTATCCGAACTTAATGTTGAAGGAAAATCAAAAACCACTCGGGCGAAACTCCTAAGCAAGGGTTTTGATTTTGAGTTTTTTACCAATATTTTACAAACCAAAACAGGAAATACCTACTATTTCCTATACGACCAGGGCTATATGCTTTTGGACAATGATTTTTACATATTAGTCAAAAAAGATATTTAACAACCCCCCAAATCTATCTAGCCAATAATGAAAAAAGATTATTCCTCCATTTTTGCCAGTTTATTTATCCTAGTCATTTTGGTATTGATTTACTTTACGATGATGCCACATTGGACTTCGGATGACGAAGGTCCACTTTCTGAATTTTCGACTAAAAGGGCTTACGCACAAGTAGAGGCCATTTCAAAACAACCCCATTATGTAGGTTCCCAAAATCATGAAGTCGTAGCGAACTATCTCCAAAAAGAGCTTAACAAACTTGGATTAGAAACAACTGTTCAAGAAGGATATACGTTGAGCGATTGGGGAAATCTGGTAAAATCTAAAAATATACTGGCTCGAATAAAAGGAACCAATAGTTCTAAAGCTTTACTGCTGCTTACCCATTATGACAGCGCACCGCATTCCTATTCTCACGGCGCAAGCGATGCCGGTTCCGGTGTTGCGACAATATTGGAGAGTGTGCGTGCTTTTTTGTACAATAAAACACCACATAAAAACGATATTATCATTCTGTTTTCGGATGCGGAGGAATTGGGATTGAATGGCGCAGCACTTTTTGTAACCCAACACCAATGGGCAAAAGAAGTTGGTTTAGTACTGAACTTTGAGGCACGCGGTTCTTCAGGTCCTAGTTATATGTTGATGGAAACCAACAAGGGAAATGCCGGATTGGTGAAAGAATTTGCTGCCGCAAAAGCTACTTTTCCAGTATCAAATTCCTTGATGTATAGCATTTATAAAATGTTGCCCAATGATACGGATTTGACTGTTTTCAGGGAACAAGGGAATATTCAAGGCTATAATTTTGCCTTTATTGACGACCATTTTAATTATCATACCGCTCAAGATGACATCAACCATTTGAACAAAAACACGTTAGCACATCAAGGCACGTACTTAATGCCTTTGTTAAATTATTTTTCGAATGCAGATTTGAATACCACACAAGCGACTGATGACGATGTTTATTTTACCATTCCATATACTTTTATAAGCTATCCTTTCAGTTGGGTTTTACCAATGGTGGTAATCGCATTGGCATTGTTTATTTTCCTGTTATTTTTAGGAAAAGCCAAGCGCATTTTATCATTCCGGGAAATTTGCAGCGGATTTATACCGTTTTTGGGTTCCTTAATCGTTACTGGATTAATTACTTTTTTTGGATGGAAAGCGTTACTAAAAATCTACCCGCAATACAACGATTTACTCAACGGATTTACGTATAATGGACACGCTTATATCGCTGCATTTGTACTTTTGGCTTTAGCGATAAGTTTGGCATTTTACAACCGATTTTCTGCCAAAAAGGTAACAATGAATCATTATGTGGCACCATTATCTTTATGGATTATCATCAACGGAGGTCTTGCTTTTGCTTTACAAGGTGCAGGCTTTTTGATTATTCCGGTTTACTTTGGGCTATTTATATTTAGTGTTTTTATTGTTACCCAAAGATCTAATAAAATACTAAATCTTATTTGCAGCATTCCTGCTTTGATTATCATAGCGCCATTTATTCAAATGTTCCCTATTGGTTTGGGATTAAAAGTACTGTTTGGAAGCGCCATTCTTACTGTATTGACCTTCGGTTTATTGTTGCCCGTTTTTGGGGCTTTCGCCAAAAAGGGAATCTGGTCATTAGTGTTTTTTGTACTCGCCATAGGCTTTTTTGCGAAAGCACATTCCGAATCGGGGTACGAATTTGGAAAAGCCAAATCAAACAGTTTATTGTACGTCTATAATGCCGATTCGAACCAAGCCAATTGGATAACGTATGACACCAATCTTGATTCCTGGACCAAAGGCTATTTAGGCGAAAACATGAAAGAAGCGACTACCATGGAAGACACGCCATTATTCAGTAAATACAATTCCAAGTTTACGTACCAGGCGGAAGCTCCCCTAAAAGCATTAGAAAAACCAACTATCGAATTTCTTGAAGACAAGATTGTGGGTAATCAAAGGTATTTGAAAATACGAATCTCACCGAACCGAAACGTAAACCGCTATGATATTTTTGCCAATGAAAAAATGGTAATTCATAATTTCAAAGCAAATGGCGTAACCTCATTAGGTCAGAAAAATTCTTTATACCAACGAAAAGACAAAAAAATATTGAGTTATTATGTAGTTGACAATGTACCTTTGGAAATACAATTCACTATAAATACGTCAACTGTTTTTGACATGCAATTAATGGAAAGTTCTTTTGACTTAATGACCAATCCTTTATTTGGAATGGCAAAAAGAGAAAACTGGATGATGCCAACGCCGTTCGTCCTAAATGATGCGGTAGTGATTAAAGAAAAAATAAAACCAAGTCCAGTAGTGGCTGTAAACACTTTGAATAGTAGCATTGTTACCCCTGTTGTAAAAGATAGCTTGACTGTTGCAAAAGACAGTTTGAAAGTCAAATAGCAAAAAATGTCATCACAAATTGTGACCCCATATTATAACTATATTGTAAAACCATAATTTGATGTAGCTAAATACATTACAATCTAAAATACACGATATCCGTGGCCAAAAGGTAATACTTGATTTTGACCTTGCTGCACTTTATGAAGTAGAGACTAAAGTATTGAATCAAGCTGTAAAAAGAAACATCAGACGATTTCCAGTTGATTTTATGTTTCAATTATCAGAAGAAGAATATCATTCTCTAAGGTCACAAATTGTGACCTTAGAGAATGTTGGCAGAGGTAAATATAGAAAATACAATCCTTTTGCCTTTACTGAACAAGGTGTCGCCATGTTGAGTGGCATTTTAAATTCGGATGTGGCAATTCATGTAAATATCGCTATCATGCGTACTTTTGTGATGATTCGAAAATATACTTTGGAACACAAAGAATTCAATGAAAAATTGCTGGAAATAGAAACGAAATACGACAAGAAGTTTAGTGATGTGTATGAAGCATTGAATTATCTTATCCGGAAAGACGAAAAAGAAGCGATTCAAAAAGAACGCAAACAAATTGGTTACAAAAAATAAAAATGACAAAAATTAGCATTTTGGGTTGTGGTTGGTTGGGTTTACCTTTGGCGAAAGCCTTATTAGGAAAAGGATTTTCAGTAAATGGATCGACGACTTCGGTGGAGAAATTATCAGTGTTGGAAAATTCAGGAATTAATCCTTTTTTAATTGCGCTTTCGGAAGTTAAAACGGATGGAAACATAGTCGGTTTTTTGGAAAATTCTGAAATTTTGATAGTTGATGTTCCACCAAAGCTTCGTGGTTCAGGGACAGAAAACTTCGTTTCAAAAATTAGAAATGTGATTCCGTTTATAGAAAAATCTTCTATTAATAAATTGATTTTCATTAGCTCCACTTCCGTTTATGGAGATACTCATGCTGTCGTATCAGAGGAAACAACACCTCATCCTGATACCGAAAGTGGAAAACAATTATTGGAAACAGAACAGCTTTTGCAAAGCAATAAAAACTTCAAAACTACTATGCTGCGTTTTGGCGGTTTAATTGGCTTAGACCGACATCCAGTAAAATTTCTGGCTGGTCGCGAGAATCTAGACAATCCCGAAGCGCCTATAAATCTGATCCATCAGGAAGATTGCATAGGAATTATTCTAAAGATTATTGAGGATAATTCTTGGAATGAAACCTTCAATGCGGTAACGCCATCACATCCTTCACGAGAAAGGTATTATACCCAAAAAGCAATTCGTTTGAATTTGGCTTTGCCAAAATTTAATCATTCAGCACCATCAATAGGAAAAATTATTTTGAGTGATAAAGTAGAAACTATTTTAAATTATACTTTTACAAAACCAAATTTATACAGTGAGAACTAAAATTAAAAATGCCCTTTCATCTAAAATCAATACCATTGGCTTACCCATATTAGCGTTATGCTGGGTTAGTTTTTTTTGGGGCACCACTTGGATTGCTTCAAAAGAGGGAGTCAAACACATGCCGGCTTTACAGCTCGCAGGTATCAGACAATTTATAGGCGGGGTTCTTTATATTTCCTTTTTTATGTTTAAAAAAACACCATGGCCAAAAGGAAAACAATGGAAAACAATTATCATTCTCAGCATTCTTAATTTCGTTTTAAGCAACGGACTAAGCACTTGGGGCGTGAAGTATATCAGTAGTGGTTTAGGTGCTATTATAGGTGCTCTTGTTCCATTATGGGTTGTTATTATCAGTTTTTTTAGGGGCGAACGATTGGCACGATTAGCCGTTATTGGTCTGGTGGTGAGTTTTGGTGGTGTATGCGTTATTTTCTACGATCATTTAAGCGATTTTCTACTTCCCGATTTTAGATTTGGGATTTTCATTTCGATAATTTCTACGTTAACCTGGGCGTTTGGAACCTTATATACTAAGAAAAAAGCAGCCAGTTTCAATCCTTATTTTAGTTTAGGATTACAAATGTTCTTATCCAGTATTTTGCTTTTTGCTTTTACCGGCGCTACCGGAACATCAGTAAGTTTAAGTTCTATCCCTATGATTTCCTGGTTGTCAATTGCTTATTTAGTGATTTTTGGTTCTGTTCTTACATTCATAGCATTTATCTATGCTCTTCAAAACCTACCTGCAGAAATAAATAGTATTTATGCTTATATTAACCCAATTGTAGCGGTCATTTTAGGCACTATTATTTTTGGTGAATCACTTACAACTGCAATAGCCATTGGAGGAGCAGTAACATTAACAGGATTGTATATGGTGAATTATTCCTTAAGAAAAGGGCGTAAGATAGTATAAACAAAAGTCCCGTCTGAATAATTACAAACGGGACTTTTATCTCTAATTAAGCTTAATCTATTACCATATTTTCACTCGTTTTTCCGGTTCAATAAACATACCATCTCCTTTTTGAATTCCAAATGCTTTATAAAATGCATCTAAATTTTGGATTGGCACATACGCACGGAACATTCCTGGAGAATGCGGATCTGTTTTCACCTGACTTTTTAAAGCTTCATCACGCATTTTAGTACGCCAAACGGTAGACCAAGAAATAAAGAAACGTTGTTCAGGCGTGAAACCGTCTATTAATCCAGGATTTCCATTTTCTTTTAAATACATCTGTAATCCATCATAAGCAGCATTTACCCCGCCTAAATCACCTATGTTTTCTCCTAAAGTGAATTTTCCGTCCACATGAATTCCAGGCAAAGGCTCTAAAGCACTGTATTGGTCAGCCAAAGCCGTTCCTAGAGCAGTAAATTGTTTTAAATCCTCGGCTGTCCACCAGTCTACAAGGTTACCATCGGCATTGTATCGCGCTCCTGAATCATCAAATCCATGAGAAATTTCGTGTCCGATTACGGCGCCAATTCCACCATAATTTACGGCTTCATCTGCTTGATAATTGTAAAAAGGAGGTTGTAAAATAGCCGCTGGAAACACAATCTCATTATACGAAGGATTGTAATATGCATTTACAGTTTGTGGTGACATACCCCATTCAGTCTTATCAACTGGTTTATTGAGTTTATCTAAGTCTTTTTGAAAACTCCAACGGGAAAGGTCTTTTACATTTTCAAAATAACTACCTCCTTCAGATGGGCTAATTATCGTTAAAGCCGAATAATCTTTCCATTTGTCTGGATAACCAATTTTTACCGTGATTTTATTTAATTTTTCAATTGCTTTAATTTTTGTTTCGGCAGACATCCAAGTCAAATTATTTATTCTGTTTTGATACGCCAGAATAACATTTTTAATCATTTTCTCCGCTTTAAATTTGGCTTCAGCAGGAAACATTTTTTCAACATATAATTTCCCTAGTGCCTCACCAATTGTGTTATTTACCGTTTGCAAGGCTTTTTCTTCACGAGGTCTTTGCTTTTTAGCTCCTGTTAAGGTTTTACCATAAAAGTCGAAATTAGCTGCTTCAATAGCTGCAGTCAATTGTCCTGAAGATTTACTGAGTAAAGACCATTTCAAATATTCTTTCCAATCTTCCACTTTATTTTCTTTGAAAACAGCTTGCATGGCTTTCATGTATCGTGGTTGGGTAACAATTATGGAATCCAATTTTGAAAAGCCAACCCCTGCAAAATAATTTTGCCAATTGATTATTGGTATCATTTTTTGTAAATCGGCAATCGTCATCGGATTATACTGCAATCTACTGTCTCTTCTTTCAACACGGTCTAATCTAGGTTGTGACATTGCCGTTTCTAATGCTAAAATCTTGATTGCACTTGCTTTTGCCTGCGCTGGGTTTTCACCAATAAACTGGAGCATTCGCTCTACGTGAAGTACATATTTACCTCTTTTTTCTTTAGAATCTTTATCATCTGAAGTATAATAATCTTTGTCAGGTAAACCTAATCTTCCAACTTCCAAACTAACGGAATTCTTAGTACTATTTTTGTCGTCTGCTCCTACACCTACACCAAAAAAACCAATACCACCAATCGGTTCCATTTCAATTAACAAATTTTGTAAATCCTGAATATTTTTTACGGCATCAATTTTTGCTAAATATTTCTTTAATGGTTTTATTCCCTCTTTTTCTCTCGCAACTGTATCCAGGATTGATTTGAAAAGATTGACCGCTTTTCCTTGATCTGTATTGGACTTGTAAAGAGGATTCAGAGAAGCCTCTTTCAAGATGGCTAATGCATCTTTATCGGTCTTTTTTAATAACTCATTAAAACTTCCCCATGAAGTTCTATCACTTGGAATTTCTGTTTTATCAAGCCATGTTCCATTTACATATCTAAAAAAGTCATCGTTAGATCTGACTTTTGTATCCATATTAGAAAGATTAATTCCGGGTTGCAAATGCACTGGAACATTTTGCGCATTACTAACATTGAATCCAAAGATTGCAGGAATCACAAAAAGAAACTGTTTACTAAATTGTTTTTTCATTTTTTATAATGGTTAAGACGTATACACAAACTTATCAATAATATTTTTAATATTTGTTAAGTTTCACATTCGAATAACATTTTGTTAAATACTTAGAATTAAGATCTTCTCTTCGTATTTTCAATTTTGCTACTCTAAATTTCGATTTTAATCGAGAGATAATTTTTTCAGCTGCTTTTTCATCTATTTTACTAAAAAAATAGCGACGAAAAACAAAAAATTCACTAACTTTAATAAGCCAAAACCAAAAAAGCTTCAATAGCAATACCCATAAAACACTGAAGTGAAAATCCGTTTGTCGTTTCTTTAAAAAAATGGATTTGGTCATACGTTTGAAACGGCAAGATAGCGCCTAACTTTGGGTGATTAGAACTTGCATAATACATTCGATAATAAAATATAAGAAGAAAGTACGACACTTCCATCTACAGAAGCAAGAACACAAATAGAAAAATTTAAATACTGGTTACTATCCAAACGCTGTAGTTACAGTACTACAAAAACGCATACTGTGGCATTAAAATCATTTTTGGTTTTTCTTTAATGAAAAAACAGTTGCCGAAATCACCAAGGATGTGATACTTTACAATACTAACTTCATCCTTAAAAAAAAATTATCGACATACTATCAAAACCAAATTGTAAATACGATAAAACTATTTTTCAGGATAATTAGATTCTAAAAATGGAGATAATACAAAGCCAGTGGTTATTTAAAAGGGAACAGAAAAAATGTTTTATGGAGTTGATTAAAATTACTTAGTCCTACCTGAAGAGACCATTTTTTTTACCAACAAATTATCAATTATTAATAAAAAAAGAAATCATGAAAAAATCTTTATTTATTATATTGGTTCTCACAGTAAATATAGTTTTTGCACAACGAATAGTAACTGGGGTAATAACCGACAAAACAAACAGACCTATTGAAAGCGTAGAAATTAGTGTGAAAAACACAGCCCTAAAAACTTTTACAGATGCGGCAGGAAGGTATTCAATTGAAGTACCGGCGACTACAGAAACTCTTGAATTTACAAAAGAAAATTTCAAAGTGCAAGTGGTTGAAATTACCAGTGATACGGTAAATTTAAACATAACATTGATTGCCGGTGTTGATTTTTTTGAACTCAGTCTGGAAGAACTAATGAATGTTGAAGTTATAACTGCTTCTAAAAAACCAGAGAATCAAAAAATCGCACCAGCAACAATTTATGTTGTCACTGAAAAAGATATTATTGAAAACGGTTACACTGATTTAACAAATTTACTAGAAAACGTTCCAGGTATGGTGGCCATAAGAACTGACCATTTTACTTTTGGTGGACAACGTGGTTTTTTAAGTAATTTTTCGCAAACGCTACTGTTGGTAAACGGACGAGAAATGCAAAATTTATTTGCTTCCGAAACATTTATTTCAACACAATTTGCAACGCATAACATAAAACAGGTTGAAATTCTGCAAGGTCCGGCTTCTGCTCTTTATGGTGCAAATGCTTTAGTTGGAGTTATTAATATCATAACAAAAAATGACTCTCCTGATTTTAACAAAATAGAATATAATGTTGGAGTTGGAACACAAGCAACTCAATCTCAAAGCATTGTTTTTGGACGAAATCTAAATGATTTTCGTATTAGTGGTAGTTTTAGATATTTCCGTAGCAATCTTTGGGATTATAAAGATTTTATAAAAGACACCCTAAATTTCAGACAAGGAGTTCCTTCTAATGCATTTCCCGTAAACCAAGAATTTAAACAGACTAGCTGGTCGCTTCCCTATGCTGCAAAAATTTCTTATAAAGGTTTTTATTTGGGAGTAGAGGGTTATGAGCTTAAAGGCAGCAAAGGACTTGAAAACATTTCGTTAGATTACACGAATCAAAGTGATTTCCGTCAATTAGCCTTGTATTATGCTGGTATGGAAAAAGAAATTACTGCCAAACTTAAAATTAATACCGAACTTCAATTTTATAAAGAAAGATTCTGGGGAGTAAACTACACTTTTGACAACGCTATCTATGACTCTCTTGTAAAAAACGGGCATAATCCAGACGTACCACTTACGAATCATGAAATTAATGACAATTTTATGATGGCATATTCACAGCAATCGAGTTCAGGTTCCAAACGATATAAAGGAAATATACAATTGAATTATGTTCCAAGTCAAACGGTATCTATTATCGGAGGGTATAGTTTTGATCTGTTTGATTTGTTAGGTTTAGCTCTTTCTACGGATAAATTAAATCCTAGTTTTGATGAAACACGATCTATCGAAAATAGAATGCGCAAACCATTTTTTCGTCAGTATAAAAACTCCCTATTTTTACAATTGCAAAAAACGCTTTTTGATAAATTATATATCACGCTGGGCGGACGATTTGATTATCACAATATCTATAAATCCATTCTTACCTTTCGCAGTGGTTTAGTTTACACCCCATTTCAAAAAACTTCGATACGATTTCTTTTTGGACAGGCTTTCCGGGAACCTAATATTTTTGAACTTGGTGCCTCATCCGCAAAAAATGTGGTTAATGAACTTAATCCGGCGCGTATGAATACTTTTGAGATTGGAATTAATCAATCGTTTACAAGTAATTTAATAGCAAATATTGTTGCCTACAAAAATAGGGCAACAAATTTTATTGAACCTACCGAAACGGGAGGGTTCATAAATTCAGATAATGTAATAAATGTCTTTGGTATTGAGAGCCAATTGTTTTATAAAACAGGAAAAATTAGAACTGAAATTGGTTATTCTTATGTTAAAAAAGATGCTGATGATTACGCTGGTGTCAGTACCGTAAATCTGGGCGTTTATCCCCATAGAATAACCGGAGGTTTGACTTTTAATACAACTGATAACTTTACAATCAATTCAAGGATCAATTATTATTCTCAAATTCAAGCAAAACATGGCAATAAGGATGTTACACAAATAATTACCATTCCATCCTATGCTAAGGTAGATTTGACATTTTCTTATGTAAAAATAAAAGTGTACGATGCCGAAATTACTACACAATTACTGGTTACGAATATTTTTGATACAGAATTCTATCAGCCTAATATAAGAATAGGTGGTCCAAAACAATTTTTACAGCATGGAAGACAGCTATTTTGCAATTTAATAGTTAAATTTTAAAAATGATAAAGGAATGCAATAGTATTTGTCTTAAAATACAGCTGTTTTTAATTTTTTTGCTTTTCAAATTTGATAAAATTAAAAGAGATTCTTTTTTAAAATTACCTTTTCGTATTTTTGCTCCAAATTACTTTTATGAAATCTATTTTTTATAAATACCGAAAGTTCTTTGGTGTTTTATTAGTCTTTTCTATCATAACAATTTACTTGTTTTATGTGGCTCTAAAACCAAGTAAAACACTACCTATTTTTAATCCTTCAGATGTAAACCCAGAATTAGTAGACAGTACCATTCAATACATCAGTAAATACCATACCATTGCTGATTTTTCGTTTGTAAACCAAAACGGAAAAACCATCACCCAGAAAGATTATGAAGGAAAAGTGTATGTTGCTGATTTTTTCTTTACTACTTGCGGTTCTATTTGTCCAAAAATGACAACTAATTTAGCCGGAGTGCAAAAAGCAATTATCAATAACCCAAAAGTAATGTTGCTTTCCCACACCGTTTTCCCGGAAATAGACAGCATACCAGTTTTGAAAGCATATGCGATAAAAAATGGAGTTGTTGACAGCAAATGGAACTTGGTAACCGGCGATAAAAAAGCCATTTACACGATGGCAAGAAAATCCTATTTGGCCGTAAAATTAGGGAGACCAGATCAATTGTATGATATGGTTCACACCGAAAATTTTGTTTTGGTTGACACTAAAAGACGGGTTCGTGGTTTTTATGACGGAACTAAAAAAGAAGACATGAAACGTTTGATAGAGGATATTAATTTTTTGTGTACCGAATAAAAAAGATTAAAAAATTGGACTCCAGCCGTTTCCTTTCTTTATTAGTCCCGTAAACAGTCTACATTTCTTAACTTTTATTTATCCCAAAAGGTTACAAAAATGATAATTATCATTTGTTTTGGCATTATAATATGTACTTTTGCAATCTTAATTCAATCTAAATAAGTCTTGCGAACAACGATACAGTCCCTCAAAAAAGGCGAAAAAGCCATTATCAAAGATTTTGATATTGATATCGTTCCTTTAAAACTATTAGAAATGGGTTGTTTACCCGGAAATATGGTAGAATTACTTCAAATTGCTCCTTTTGGAGATCCTTTGTATTTAAATATTAACGGTTCACATGTTGCTATTCGTGTAGAAACTGCAAGAGAAATCGAAGTAGAAATCATGAAAACCAACTTATGGTAAGCAATCGAAACATTAATGTCGCTTTAATAGGAAATCCCAATGTAGGTAAAACTTCGGTTTTTAATCAATTGACAGGTTTAAACCAACAAGTGGGCAATTATCCCGGAATTACGGTGGAGAAAAAAATTGGATTTTGCAAATTACCCAATAATGTAAAAGCCAACATTCTGGATTTACCCGGGACGTATAGCTTGAATGCCAGTTCCATTGACGAAAATGTTGTTATTGAATTGTTACTGAATAAAAACGATAAATTATATCCAGACGTAGCCCTTGTAGTTACCGATGTAGAAAATTTGAAACGTAATTTACTTCTTTTTACACAAATAAAAGATTTAGAAATCCCCACTATTCTTATCATAAACATGGCTGATAGAATGGCGTATAAGGGAATAACGCTGGACATTCCTTATCTTGAAGAACACTTAAAAACCAAGATTGCGTTGATTAGTTCTCGAAAAGGTTTTGGAATCGATGAATTAAAAAAATTAATTGTCACCTACAAAACGATTTCTAGTGAACCGTGTTTAAATGCATCCAGTATTGATCCAGAATATTTCAATACGTTGCGCAAAACATTCCCTAACCAATTGTTGTATAAATTATGGCTGGTCATCACTCAGGATGTGAATTTCCTAAATTTAGATCGTAATGAAATTCGAAGTTCGTTGACCAAATCACACTCGGATTTAAAACGTTTACAACAAAAAGAAACCATAAAACGCTATCAGTTTATCAATGATGTGCTGAAAGTAGGATTGAAAGTGGATGAAACTGTCGCTAAAGATTTCCGAAGCAAACTGGATCGTGTCCTGACGCATAAAGTGTGGGGTTATGTCATTTTCTTTTTAATCTTATTCGTCATTTTTCAATCTATTTTCGAATGGTCTAAAATTCCGATGGATTTTATCGACAGCACTTTTGCTTCGTTGAGTTCTCTGGCTGCTGACCATTTACCAGCTGGAGTTTTAACCAATTTAATTTCGCAAGGAATTATTCCCGGAATTGGCGGAATTTTGATATTTATCCCACAAATTGCATTCTTGTTTATGTTCATTTCCATTCTCGAAGAAAGTGGTTATATGAGCAGAGTAGTTTTCCTGATGGACAAAATCATGCGGAAATTTGGTTTGTCCGGTAAAAGCGTTGTACCGCTTATTTCAGGAACAGCGTGTGCGATTCCTGCGATTATGGCAACCCGAAATATAGAGAACTGGAAAGAAAGACTCATCACCATATTGGTAACGCCTTTTACAACTTGTTCAGCAAGATTGCCTGTTTACGCCATCATTATTGCACTGGTGATTCCTGACACGCGCATTTTTGGGATTTTGAATATGCAAGGAATGACCTTGATGTTATTGTATCTTTTGGGTTTTGGAATGGCAATTTTTTCGGCTTATATTTTAAATAAGATTCTAAAAATAAAAGGAAAAACCTACTTTGTTGTTGAAATGCCCAATTATAAATTACCTCTTTTTAAGAACGTGGGAATTAATGTAATCGAAAAAACAAAGGCATTTATTTTTGGAGCAGGAAAAATCATTTTGGCTATTTCGATTGTTTTATGGTTTTTGGCTTCCTACGGTCCTGGAGAAAAATTCAATAATGCAGAAACGATTGTCGTTGAAAAAACCAAAGACAAACCGCTCTTAAAAACAGAATTTGACAATGCAGTTGCCTCACAAAAATTAGAAAACTCTTATATTGGTTTAATGGGAAAAACTATTGAACCGGCGATTTCTCCTTTAGGTTACGATTGGAAAATAGGTATTGCCATCATCAGTTCATTTGCGGCCAGAGAGGTATTCGTGGGAACATTAGCGACTATTTACAGTGTTGGCGGAAGCGATAATGAAGTCACCATAAAGAACAAAATGGCATCCGAAATCAATCCAGAGACAGGTCAGAAAATATTCAATTTTGCATCAGGGATATCGCTCCTATTATTTTATGCTTTTGCAATGCAATGTGCCAGTACACTGGCGATTACCAAAAAAGAAACCAACAGCTGGAAATGGCCTTTAGGACAACTTATTTTCATGAGTGGCTTTGCCTATGTTGTAGCATTGATTGCCTATCAAATTCTAAAATAAAGATTATGGATATTCAAGAAATCATAGCCTTTGCAGCACTCGCAGTTGCAGTAGCTTTTTTAATCCGAAAATTTTTTTTCAAAAAGAAGAAATCAGATAAAAATTGCGGCAGTGATGATGATTGTGGTTGTCATTAAAATTTTTATTTAAATTCATTTATTTTTAAACTTTAAGAAGAAATCTAAAATCTTGCCTGATTTAAAAAAATAAAAATCAACGCATTAATTTAAACTATTTGATTTAAATTAACTAAATTTACATAGTATAAAAATGTGCTTTTAAACTCAAAATCAGTCACTTCCATTTTTACTTTTCAAAAAAAATGAATTCTGATTTGTACTTGAATCTAAGGTGCCTTTTGAACATAATTTCAGGACTTTTAGCTTTACTCCTACCCAGCAATTGGAATTATAGAACTACTATGAATTGGTAATCGGTATCTTTTAATAATTTAAAGGAGAAAACTACAAGAAACCTCGATATAGCACCTATTTCATTATGAAAAAAGCAAACTATCTTTTTTCATGATTATTCATTTCATTGGCTGCTTTTTCACAAAAAATGTGTTAAGTGTCTAAATGAAATCTTCTTACAGTTATTATGTTGCAATTGATTTCAAATAAAAATGAGCCAATATCAACTAATCATGAAAACGTTTATTTTAATATTATTTATATTAAACTTCTCATTTCTTTTTGCCCAAAAAGAAATCTCTGGTTTTGTAATAGATAATGCTGGTAGTGCAATGTCAGGCGTTAACATTACCGAAAAAGGGACAAACAATAGCGTTTCCAGTGACATCAATGGGGCATACCAGATTAATGTTAAAGAAGGTGCTACTTTAATCTTTAGTTACTTTGGTTACTCTAAACAAGAATATGACACAACTGATCCTATTCTCAATGTTGTTTTATCCCAAGACGGAGGACAAAACCTTAACGAAGTTGTGGTTACCGGAACACGAGCAGCACCCAGAAGCAACACTACAACTACACTTCCTATTGATGTAGTATCATTTGAAGACCTGACGACAACTGGACAAGTAACTTTTGACAAGGCATTACAGTACAAAATACCCTCTTTTAATACGGTTCAAACCCCTGTAAATGATGCTACATCATTACTTGACCCTTATGAAATTAGAAACATGGGACCTAGTAGAACCTTAATACTTATAAATGGAAAACGCAAAAATTTAAGCGCTCTACTTTATGTTCAAACGGCTCCGGGACAAGGGGAAACTGGAGCTGATATTTCAGGAATACCTATCGATGCGATCGAAAGAGTGGAGATTCTTCGTGATGGAGCATCCCCTCAATATGGTTCTGATGCGATAGCTGGAGTAATAAATATTATTTTAAAAAAGAGAACCGAAGATGGCTCAGTAAGAATAAAAACCGGTATTACTTCAAAAGGCGATGGGGAAATGTTGGGTATAAGTTTAAATAATGGGACTACTGTAGGCGACAAAGGTTTTGTAAATTATACTTTAGATTTTTCAAAGGTAAGTTTAGCCAATAGACCCGGAAAAGTGGATGCAGAAGGAGATTTTAATGATTTCGTTAAAATAAATCCTGTTGTATATAGTAGTTATGTCAATACCGATAATACCCTTGGAGGCACTGATATAACTGGAATGACAGCTGTACAAATTAATACTGTTTTTGAAGCATACAAAGGATCAACCGATTATAACGCAAAGCTAGCCACTATAAATCAAGGAAATATAACGGGAAGAAATGTCGTTGATACTTTTTTAAGAGGAAATCCTGAAGGAGGAAACAGCAATAGTTCTCCAGAAACAGCTGCCGTAAAATTTTTAGTAAACGGTGATTTTAATTTATCGCATGAAACACAATTGTATTATAATGCTGCTTATGTTTACAAAAAAGTTAACTCATTTGCCAACTACCGAACCCCCTATTGGAGATCTATAAAAAACCCCTTTGAAAATAGCAGCATACAAAATTGGGGCAACTCATCTGTTTATCCCACTTATTTAAAAGATTTCTTTGGTGATGGCACAGTAGCTTCCTATAAAGGGTATCATCCCACATTTACTGGAGATTTGAACGATTACAATGCTACCTTAGGTTACAAAGCGATAAAGAATGGATGGAATGTTGATGCCAGCATAACTGTTGGTGGTAATTCGCAAACCTATACGGTAGAAAACTCTCAAAACAAATCGGACATAAAAGATTCTAACGGAGTCAATATCTACCAAGAGAATAGTCCAATCTCTTTCAAACCCGGGGGAGCTTCGTTTAAGCATATTGTAGGCAATTTAGATATTTCTAAAGTATTATCTGATAAAATAAGTGTTGGTGTTGGTTCTGAGGTTAGAACAGAAACCTTTATAATTACTGAAGGAGACAAGGCTTCCTGGGATGGAGAAGGTGCCGATTCCTTTTCCGGTAACAGACCCGAAAATTCAGGCAAATGGAATCGTTACAATTTAGGTGGATACTTCGATTTAGCGTATGATTTCTCTAAAGATTTCTTAGTAAACGGTACGGTTCGTTATGAAGATTACAGTGATTTTGGGGCAGCAACGGTTTGGAAATTGAGTTCTAGATTTAAATTTTATAATGACAAAATTATCCTAAGGGGATCCGTTTCCACCGGATTTAGAGCACCGACATTGCACCAAATTTACTCTCAAAAATCACAATATTCCTTCGTAGCAGGCCAAGGAATCCAAATTAGCGGATTAATTAATAATGTTTCTGCACAGGCACGTATTTTGGGCATCCCAAAATTAGATCCTGAAAAATCAACTAATATAACAGTCGGAATAGGTGCCAATCCTTTAAAAAAATTAAATTTCACAATAGATTATTACAACATCAAAGTAGCAAACAGAATCATCTTAGGAGATAAGGTAGCCACACAATTTGGCAGCGTTGCCTGGTTTGAAAATTCATTTGATTCGAGAACATCTGGCTTAGATTTTGTAATGAATTACAATACTATAGCATTAGGAATAGGAGCATTAGGATTTAATTTATCCGGAAACGTAACTTTTGAAAATAAAAGAATTTCACCTGTTGCAAGTAACAATTTTGGAGCAACACTTAACGCTTTAATGTTTACCTCAAGACCCGAAACAAAATGGATTTTGGGAGCCAATTACAGAATTAAAAAAATTGATTTAACCATCAACAACACTTATTTTGGAAAAGCTACTTTCAAACAACAAGGTTTAGATTCAAATTTAAGAACTGAGTTTACGCCAAAAATAGTTACTGATTTAGGAATAGATTTCGCAGCAACTGATAAATTAACACTAGCATTTAATGTGAATAATTTATTTAATGTATTGCCTGAATGGAAATTTAAAGCCGAAAACGCAGTTGGAGTTGCCATTTTGAATGATCCTTCTCAAGTAAAATCACAATTTAACTTGATTACATTCAATGGCCGTTATTCTCAAACAACCTATCAAGGATTTCACTTCAGTCAATTAGGAACCTTGATCAGTTTGTCATTAAATTATAAATTCTAAAATCAGGATTTTTTAAAATAAAACAGCATTAATTTTTCCAAATCACGTCGAAACTTCGTTAAAAATAAAATGTCATGACACTTAAAAATCACATCTTTTTTTGGGGAGTAATCATCATACTGATGGGAGGAAATCCAATAGCAGCCCAAGAGAATTCCGGGGGAAAGGAATATGCTTTAAAAGCTGCTTTTCTGTATCGTTTTATAGATTATGTTAATTGGAAAGATTATTCTAAAAATCAAACTTTTAAAATTGCGATTCTGGAAGAAAGCCCAATTACTGCTTCATTGCAAGACATCCCTAAAACTAAAAAAATTGACATTAAGGAATATAAAAATTTGGACGATATCAGTTTTTGTAACATTCTATTTGTCCCTTACAATAGTACCATACCAATTGAAACCATTCTTTCTAAATTTTCAGGAAAGCCAGTATTAATCGTAACAGAGCGAAATGGTTATGGAAAAAAAGGGGCGCAAATGAATTTTGTTATAGTCGAAAATAAATTAAAATTCGAGGTAAATCTAAAAGCAATAAATAAAGCCGGAATCGGAATCAGTTCCTTCTTGCTGCAACATGCAATTATTGTACAATAATCGTCTCAAATACACTTTAGTATCGTTCCATTTATAAGCGAATTTGAGTGAAGAAGAAAAACTTAATAAAAGTAAAATCACAGTACCTTTAGTGTGCTAAGTACTATTTTTTAGCATTAAAACAATAAACAAATGATGAATCTACGTAACATCTCCATTAAAAATAAGCTGGTACTCATGCAGGTTTTCACCTCCGCATTTGTATTAGTGCTTTGTATTGCAGCTTTTGTTCTAATAGACATAAAAGGGTTCAAAGATCGGAAAATGGTAAGTTCAATAGCTATTGCACAAGTGGTAGGTTTTAATAGTGTTTCGGCTCTTGAATTTTTGGATAATGCTGCCGCAAAGAAAATCCTATCCGAATTAGCTGTACAAAACGACATTCTAAATGCGAGTATACTCGACAAAAAAGGGCATGTTTTTGCATCCTACACTAAACCGGGCGCCAATCCTAAATTCCGATTTGTTGTGCCTGCAATGGAGCAAAAAAGTTTCCTGTTTACCAATAAAAATCTTTTTGTTTACAGCAAAATCAAAAAAGACAATAAAACAATAGGATTAGTTTGTATCAACTTTGAACTATCGGAATTGAATAAAATAAAAATGGATGTTTTGCGTCTGGGAATCGTATTATTAATTGTCGGAATCGGACTTGCTTTTTTAATTGCCATGATTATTAAAAAATACATCTCAAAACCCTTGTTAAATTTGGTAACAGTAATACAACAAATAAAAGATACCGGTGATTATAAAACCCGCATGATTGTTGAAGGAAAAGATGAAATCAGCATCCTTTCCTTGGGACTTAATAATATGCTGGAAAACATTGAAAAAAGAGACAATGAAGTCGCACAATCCAAAGAACAACTGAATAATCAAAATACCCTTTTACAGTCAGTGATACAAAATATGGGTGATGGATTAATCGTTGCTGATGAGAATAAAAAATTTATCCTCTGGAATGCTGCCAGTGAGAAAATAATTGGAATTGGCCCGATGGATATTCCTATAGAGCGATGGGCTGAAACCTATGGCTTCTTTATGCCCGATTCCAAATCAGTTTTTAATACTAATGAACTTCCTTTGGTAAAAGCATTAAATGGTGAAGAAGTGAATAATATGGAAATATTTATCCAAAATTACAAAAAACCGGAGGGTCTTTCTGTAATTGTAACTGCCAGACCTTTAAAAAATCCTGCCGGTGGAATAACTGGCGGTGTTTTGGTTATTCATGATATCACAGAACGAAAAACTTCAGAAACCGAAATTAAAAACCTAAATGAGGAACTGGAACGAAAAGTCACAGAACGTACCGCCCAATTAGCCGAAGCTATAGAAACCCTTCGCAAAAGCGAGGAAAAATACCGTGAAATCGTAGAAAACATAAGTGATGTAGTCCATACTTCTGATTACAAAGGTTATTTTACCTATATCAATCCTGCCTGCAAAAAACTAACGGGTTACGCACAAAATGAAATTATTGGAAAACATTTTTCAGAAATCGTTGCGCCGGAGTGGAGAGATCGTGTGGCTGAATTCTATTTTGACCAATTTAAAAATAAAATAGATGAAACCTTATTCTCATTTCCCATCCTAACCAAATCCAGAGAAGAAAAATGGGTAGAACAAACGGTAATGCAGTTAAGAGAAGGGAATAGAATAACCGGACATAAATCTATTATGAGAGATATTACGGAACGAAAAGCAGCCGAACAAAAATTAAAAGAAAGCGAAGGCCAATTACAAACCATATTTAATGAGGCGCCTGATGCCTTAATTGTGATAAATGATCAAGGAATCATTATCCGATGGAATCCACAAGCTGAAAAAATATTTGGTTGGACAATTATAGAAGCATTAGGCAAACGAATGCACGAATTAATTATGCCAAAACAACATAGAGATAATCATTTAAAAGGGCTTCAACATTTTATAGATACTGGAGAAGGACCAGTTCTTAATAAAACATTTGAAACTACAGCACTTAACAAACAAAATCTCGAGTTTGATATTGAGCTAACTGTATCACAAGCAACGATTTTAGGCAAATATATTTTCATTGCTTTTATCAAAGATATCTCACTGAGAAAAAAAATGGAAAATGAAAAAAAAGAAGCCGACAAATTAGTGCATCTTAATGAACTAAAACTGAAATTGATTCTGGAAAATATTGGCGAAGGAATTATTGTGACGGATAACCAAAAAAGAATTGTTTTATCGAATCACATGGCGGAAGAAATTATAGGAATAAAACAAGATGCTACTGCCCCAACAACTCTTGATTGGTCCACTAAATATGAATTGTATTATCCTGACGAAAAAACCATTTTTCCTGCCCAGAATCTTCCACTGGAAAAAGCACTAAAAGGAGAATCTACGGATGATGTTGAGATAATAATTGAAGATTCTGAAACTAAAGCAAAAAAAAGAGTTATCATTAGCGGCAGACCAATAATCGACGAAAACAACTACGTTATAGCCGCTGTTGCTAATATAAAAGACATTACCTATTACAAAGAACTTGAGGTTGCTTTAGAAGAAAGCGAGCAGAAATACCGAAAATTAATTGGTTTTAAAAAGGGATAAAAGACAGCACTACACTATCAATTAAACATAGAATACTAAACTCTTTTTTAAACTTAAATGAACTTAAATTCCTTATATGGTTTATCTTTTTTACCATATAAGGAATTTAAGTTCATTTAATAAATAATAAAAATCGCTGTAATTACTGTTGGCACAAGGCTTATTTCAAATACCCAATTTTGATATAATAGTCTTTTTTAGCAACAGTTACTCCTTGTTTTGGATAAGGAAAAACGCTGCTTTTTTTTATTTCTCTTTGTTTTTCCGGCAAATATTTAGCAAACCATTCCTTGTTTTTTTCCTCATTTTTAACAGAAAAAATGATGGTTTTATCCTCAACTAATTCAGAATCTTTGTAAACAGAAATAACTGCTGAAGCTTCTCCAGCCCAAACGCAAGTAACTCCTTCCGGACAACGGGAATCAGAAATGATTGCTTTCAAAACCAATTGATACCCTGTTTTTTTAAGGCATATTTTTTGGGTGATTTTCACGTATTTTATATTTTCTTTTTTGGTGTTTTGAGCAAAAACGGAAATACAAAAAATCAGTAAAAAGGCTAAGAGACTATTTTTCATTTGATTTTTCTTTTAATTATACCAAATATAGTCCTTTTGGTTACGTAGTTTTTACAAAAAGATTACTCGCAATTTTATTCGAAATGGTTAAATCCTTGTGATCCACTTTTATTTTCAGAGACAAATCAAAACTTTCTTTACTGATGATTTCAATTTTAGAACCCAATGCGATTCCTTGTTTATCTAAATATTTAAGAAATTCAGATGATGTGTCTTTTACACCTACACATATTCCCGTTTGATTTTCATGCAACTCTGAAAGCAACTGTTTTTCAATTTTAATCATGCGCCCATTGGCATCCGGAATAGGATCCCCATGCGGGTCTTCGGTGGGGTTTCCTAGAAAATCATCAAGTTTGTTGATCAGTTTTTCTGATTTTATATGTTCTAATTGTTCTGCAATATCGTGAACCTCATCCCAGGAAAAGTCTAATTTATCCACTAAGAAAACTTCCCAAAGACGGTGTTTCCTCACAATCATTTTGGCCGTTATTTTTCCGTGTTCTGTTAAAGAAACCCCTTGGTATTTCTTGTAATTAACCAAATCCTTTTCGGCTAATTTCTTGAGCATATCTGTTACGGATGATGCTTTAGTTTCCATCATTTCAGCAATGGCATTAGTGCTTATTTCTGAATCCGAAAGAATCGTTAGATGAAATATGGTTTTAAGATAATTTTCTTCTGAAAAAGTCATTTGATTTGAGATTGAAGATTATTGATTTTTGATTTCAGATGCCTTAGCTCCTATAGCTCCTGATACTGAAACAAATTTAGTACAGGAATTTAATTTTTCACGATAAGTAATGGGATCGTTATTTTGTGTCGCAATTTGTCAACGGTAGTTCCAAAGATTAAATCTTTGAATCCAGTATGTCCGTGCGTTCCCATAACCAAGATATCAAAATTTCCTTCATTGATAATGGTAGGAATGACTTTATTTGGTTTTCCAAATCCCAATTGTATTTCGACTTTAAATTCTTTTTCTGACAACATTTCTTTGTATTCGTTTAATAGTTTCTCGTCTATTAAAGTTTCATGATCATCAATATTTTCGCCATAAACAAGTGCTCCAACGGTTTCTACCACGTGAATTAAAGTGTATTTCGCATCGATTCCACCCAATTGAAAAGCGTTATTCAATGCTACTTCATCAGCGCTGGAAAAATCTACTGAAACAGCAATATTCTTTTTGCTGTAGATTGCAGTTTTAAAAAATTGCAATTTTAAATTGTGTGGCGAATGGTTTAGAATCCTAGTTTTTGGTTTGACAATAAATGGTTTGAATACAATATAAAGCAACAAAATCAAGAAGCCAAATGCTAAAGGAACTACTGTAAACCATAATACAATTGGATTATCAGAAGTTTCGAGCCAACCTTTAATTTCATCAAAAACTAATTTGGCATTCAGCGAAACGATAATGGTTGCAACAATCCAAGAAGCAATTTGGGTAACCTTACCAATGTGAAATCCTTTCATTTTTGATTTATCGCTTACAAAATGTATCAACGGAATAATTGCAAAACCCAATTGCAAACTCAAAATTACCTGGCTTAAAATCAGTAATTTTCCTGTGACGCTTTCGCCAAAAATGGAAATTACAATTACGGCTGGAACAATGGCGATTAATCGGGTGATTATTCTTCGAACCCACGGTTGGATTCGTAAATTCAAATAGCCTTCCATAATAATTTGCCCGGCTAATGTTCCGGTAACGGTTGAACTTTGTCCTGCCGCAATCAAAGCCACGGCGAATAATATTGGTGCCCATTTGCTCCCTAAAAGTGGTGCTAAAAACCGGTGTGCATCTTGAATTTCGGCGACTTCAAACATGCCGTTTTTATAAAATGTGGCTGCAGCCAATATTAAAATAGCGGCATTTACAAAAAAGGCTAGATTTAATGCAATTGTGGAATCGATGAAATTGTATTTTAAAGCCTGCTTAATCCCGGCATTGCTTCTATCAAAATTTCTGGTTTGCACCAATGAGGAATGCAGGTACAAATTATGTGGCATAACCGTTGCCCCAATGATCCCGATAGCGATATAAAGCGCTGCTTCGTTAGGCATTGAAGGAATCAATCCATAAATAACTTTCCCCATTTCCGGCTGTGCAAAAATCATTTCAAAAATAAAGGAAAACCCAATGATTGCAACCAACACAATAATGAAAGCTTCCATTTTCCGGATGCCTTTGTTGATTAAAAACAGCAATAAAAAAGTGTCTAAAACGGTTATTATCACCCCTTCAATAAGTGGAATATCAAACAATAAATTGATACCAATTGCCATTCCTAATACTTCGGCAAGGTCACAGGCGGCAATAGCGATTTCGGCCAGAAAGTATAGAATGTAATTGATAAATGGCGAGTAGGTTTCCCGTGAGGCTTGCGCCAAATCGCGTTGGGTTACGATTCCCAAACGTGCGCTTAAACTTTGCAGCAAAAGCGCCATCATATTACTCATCAATAAAACCCAAAGCAAAGCATAACCAAACTGGCTTCCGCCGGCAATATCAGTAGCCCAATTCCCGGGATCCATATAACCAACACTGATTAAATAAGCGGGTCCAAAAAAGGCTAATATTTTTCTGAAGACTGATTTTTTATTTTGAGTAGAAACCGATTGGTGTACTTCTTCTAAAGATTTCCCCATGGCTGATTTTAAATTATTGATACAAAAGTAATTAAAAAATTTGTTTTGCAAAATTTAATTTTTAGATTTGTCTAAATTTAATTTAAGCATTGTGAAAAAAATATTTATGTTGTTTGTTTTTCTTGTTGTACACTTCAGTTATGCGCAAGAAAAAACTTTTGTTTCAGGATTCGTTTCATCAGAAAAAAAAGCGGTTCCTAGTGCAAGTATTGTTATAATGGGAACTAATTATAAAACTAAAACCGATAGCTTAGGCAACTATAGATTAGAGAATATCCCAGAAGGCACTTATAAAATTCAAGTTGCAGCCAACAGTTTCCAAACATCCAGAAAAAATATTAGTATCAAAAAAGACGCAAGCACAGTTGTGGATTTTGAACTCTCCAATACGGAGAACCAACTCAACGAAGTCGTTGTTTCAGGAACTTTGAAAGCGGTAAAAAGATTAGAAAGTGCTGTTCCTGTTGAAGTTTATTCTCCTATATTTTTCAAAAAAAATCCTACCGCAAGTATTTATGAAGCACTTCAAAACGTAAACGGAGTCCGACCGCAGCTTAATTGCGGCGTTTGTAATACCGGTGACATTCACATTAACGGACTGGAAGGGCCTTACACCTTGGTTTTAATAGACGGAATGCCCATTGTAAGCAGTTTATCAACCGTTTACGGATTATCCGGAATTCCAAATTCCTTGGTAGAAAGAATCGAAATCGTAAAAGGGCCTGCATCTTCCTTATATGGTAGCGAAGCTGTGGGTGGTTTAATTAATATCATCACTAAAAACCCACTAAATGCACCCTTATTTTCCGCGGATATTTTTAGTACTTCTTGGTTGGAAACCAATGTCGACTTAGGCGTAAAATTGAATGTTGGTAAGAAAGCAACAGCATTATTAGGCTTAAATTATTTCAAGTACAACAATAGAATTGACAACGATAAGGATGGTTTTACCGATGTTTCGCTATCCGACCGAATTTCGCTTTTTCAAAAATGGACTTTTGACAGAAAAGAAAACCGATTATTCACTATTGCAGCACGTGCTGTGTATGAAGATCGTTTTGGAGGAGATATGCGCTGGGAGAAAAAATACCGTGGCGGAGACGAAATTTACGGTGAAAGCATCTACACCAAACGTGCGGAACTTATAGGAAGTTATCAATTGCCATTTCAAGAGAAATTGATGCTTTCATTTTCTGGAAACGTCCATTATCAAGACAGTCGTTACGGCCTGACAAACTATATTGCCAACCAAAAAATTGGTTTTCTGCAATTAACCTGGGACAAGAAAACAGGGAAAAATGACCTGCTCACGGGACTGGCAGCACGTTACAATTATTATGACGACAATACTCCTGCGACGGCAGCTCTTGGAAACAACAACCCGGAGAAAACTTGGCTACCCGGAATTTTTGCCCAAGACGAAATCACGTTCACTGAAAAACACAAACTGTTATTAGGAATGCGTTACGATTACAACTCCTTTCACGGGAGTATTTTGACCCCACGATTAGCCTATAAATGGAAATTAAATGACAATAATATTCTTCGTCTGAATGCTGGAACGGGTTTTAGAGTTGTGAATTTATTCACCGAAGACCATGCAGCCTTAACGGGTGCTCGGGAAATTATAGTGGCCAACAACTTGAAACCGGAACAATCCGTAAACGCAAATTTGAACTACATCAAAAAAATAAATTTCGGCAATGGTACCTTTATAGGAATTGAAACGGCCCTTTTCCATACCCGATTCAGCAATAAAATTGTTTCCGATTATAACACGGATCCCAATAAAATAATTTATGACAACATCAACGGATATGCGATAAGCCAAGGAATTAGCACCAATATAGACGTCAATTTCCCTAACGGATTAAAAATTATAACAGGAGCTTCCTTTCTTGATAATAAAAATGTTGGAAACGGAGTAAAAGAAACGCCCTTTCTAACCGAAAAATTTACGGCAACATGGAGCGTATCCTATAAAATAAAAACCATTGATTTGAATATTGATTATACCGGAAATGTATACGGACCAATGAAATTGCCTTTATTAAGTGCCTTAGATCCTCGAAGTCCAAATTCGCCATGGTATAGTTTACAAAACATCCAACTGACCTATTCCGGTTGTAAAAATTTTGAGTTCTATGCCGGAATTAAAAACATTTTGAATTTTCTTCCAAAACAAAACAACCCCTTTTTGATTTCCAGAACTAATGATCCTTTTGACAAAAATGTACAGTACGATTCTAATGGGCAAGTGCTGGCTACATCCCAAAACCCGTACGGATTGACATTTGACACTACTTATGTTTATGGTCCTAACCAAGGTATTCGCAGCTTTTTTGGACTGCGTTATAATTTAAAGTAAATGAGAAAAAAACTTCTTTTACTGTTGGTTTTATTTTTGGTAATTCCGTCTGGTTTTGCACAGCTAAACGTGGTCTCTTTTGAGCAAATTGATAGCTTGCAACATATTGAAAAAAGGAACGTTATCGTTTTTATTCATACGGATTGGTGCCAATTTTGTCATGCGATGGAAAACACCACTTTCAAGAACGAAAACATCATAAAGGAACTAAACACTGCTTTTTATTTTATTGCTTTTAATGCTGAAGAAAAACGGACCATTACTTTTAATAATGCTACTTTTAAATTCAAATCCACGGGGAATACTTCCGGAATTCATGAACTCGCCATGCAACTGGGAACCATCAACAAACAGCTGAATTATCCCGCATTATGTGTATTAAACAGCGAAAACGAAATCATTTTTCAAGACAACAACTACATAAAACCAAAAGAGTTTAAACTTCTTTTAGAGAAACTAAAAGAATAAAATGTCTATTTTTGGTGTAATTGTCAAATTTTCCAATGAAACACTTCGATTACATCTTTACCGGAACCGGATTATCTGCCTTGATGACCGTTTATAAAATGGTGCTTTCGGGAAAATTCAAAGACAAAAGTATTTTGCTTATTGATGAAAACACTAAAAAAGCGAACGACAGAACTTGGTGTTTTTGGGATAAAAATGATACTCTTTGGGAAGATTCAATTTCTAAAAAATGGAATTTGGCTTTATTTGTCAATGAAGACTTTCGTCGGGATTTAGATTTAAAACCGTATCACTACAATATGGTGAAAGGTTTGGGCTTTTACAACCAAGTGTTTGATTTGATTTCGAAACAAGAAAACATCACTTTTGTCAATCAAAAAGTATTAGAAATCGAAGAATCGGAAAACATAATTCTGATACAAACTGATGCGGAAAGTTTCTCCTGTTCTAAAGTATTCAATAGTATTTACAACAAACGAAAAGTAGAAAATCAAACTAAATATCCTGTTTTACAACAGCATTTCATTGGTTGGTTTATAAAAAGCGAACAGCCTGTTTTTAATCCAGAACAAGCCACTTTCATGGATTTTTCGGTAGAGCAAAGAGGAAATACGCGCTTTATGTATGTGTTGCCTGCTTCCAGAACCGAAGCTTTACTGGAATATACTTTGTTTTCTCACAATAATCTTGAAAAAGCGGAATATGAAACTGAAATCAAAAAATACATTCAAAATCTTGGTATCACTAATTATGAAATCATAGAAAAAGAACAGGGAAGTATTCCTATGACCTGTTATCCTTTTTGGAAATTGAACACTAAAAACGTCATCAATATAGGAACTTCCGGCGGTTGGACCAAAGCCAGCACCGGCTATACTTTTAAAAATTCGGATAAAAAATCTACCGAATTGGTTTCGTTTCTACAAACGGAGACTGATTTTACCAAGTTCCATAAAAAGAGTAAATTCTGGTTTTATGATTTGTTGCTTTTGGATATTTTAGATCGAAAAAATGAATTGGGAAGCACTATTTTTTCGTCCATGTTCAAAAAAGGAAATCCTACGTTGATTTTTAAATTCTTGGACGAAGAAACGAGTCTTTTAGAGGACATTCAAGTGATCTTAAAATGTCCTAAAATGCTATTTATTAAAGCCCTATGTCATGTTATTATCAAAACAATGAAATAACAATCAAACTATAACAAAACTTTATTGCACAAATAAACGTGTTGGTTTTAAACTTTGTAACTTTGTAACTTGAAATTATCAATTTTAATATAAAAAATATGTATCCAGAAGAAATGGTAAAACCGATGCAAGCTGAATTAACAGCTGCAGGTTTTCAAGATTTACATAGTGCTGAAGCAGTTGAAAACGCAATTAAAGCTGAAGGTACAACACTAGTGGTAGTAAACTCAGTTTGTGGTTGTGCTGCAAGAAACGCACGTCCGGGAGCAAAAATGAGCTTAGATGGGGCAAAAAAACCAGACCATTTAATTACTGTTTTTGCAGGTGTTGACAAAGATGCAGTTGACGCTGCCAGACAACATATGTTCCCTTTTCCTCCATCATCGCCAAGTATGGCTTTATTCAAAAACGGAGAATTAGTTCACATGTTAGAGCGTCATCACATTGAAGGTCGCCCAGCAGAATTAATTGCTGAGAACCTAAAAGATGCTTTCAACGAGTATTGTTAATTCAACAAAAAAGAAATAAAAAACCACGATTCACTTTCGCTGAATCGTGGTTTTTTTATACCTATTTCTCAAAAGAAAACATTAAGTAACTGTGTCGCCCCCTTTTCTAAAACCGATCAACTTTCGGTATTTTAATTCTGTTTCTTTCAATTCCTCTTCCATTTGTTTGTACTTACTGATGTCTTTTATAGTAACAACAGCCGCAACCACATTATTATCCTGATCCACTAATGGCCTGCCGCTAATAAGGACCCTTCTCTTTTGTTGCGCAACGGGATTCCAAAGAACAACTTCAACATCATTTGTTTCTTCTCCATCCAATGCGCGTTCCATTGGTAATTTTTGGGAAGGAAAGACCGTTTTTTCATCAGGAAAATACAGCTCAAAATGATCCGTCAAATTAGACGATATTTTATCATCCTCTTCAATTCCAAAAATCTCATTGGCCATATAATTAGCCATTACTACTTTCCTTTCTGCATTGGCAACAATAACGCCTTCACTGATATTCTCTAAAATCAATCGTAACTTTTCTTCATTCTCATACAATTCATCAACGATTTTTTTACTTTCAGTTATATTTCTTACAAAACCAATAAAAAGATATTTTTCGCCCAGTTTGATTGGTGAAACACTAATAGACACCGGGAATTCAGTTCCTGCTTTATTAACCGCTTCTATCTCGTATGTTTTATTTATGATAGCTCCTTCTCCAGTAGTTAAAAAATGGTCCATCCCTTTTTTATGGGATTCTCGATGTTGAGTTGGAATAATGAATTCATACAAAGGTTTCCCAATAATTTCGGCTGTTTTCCATCCAAAAACAGATTCCGCCTTTGGATTCCATCTTAAGATATTGCTTTCACCATCAATTACGATAACCGGATCGGGTGCGCCATCAAAAATGGTTTGTATTTGTTTTTCATTCTCTTTTAATTTCTCCGTGTAATTATTTAACAATTCTTCATCAATTCTTTTTTGGCTGATATCACGTAAAACAGCATATATCATTCCCGCTTTAACATCCGTTGCTATCACTGATTCAGTCCATTTATAAGAACCGTCTTTGCACAATAAAGGGAATATAACATCTGCCTCTACTGGCTCTCCTTTTAAACGCTTTTCCCTTCTTTCACTGACAATTTTCACATAATCTGGATGCAGTAGATCTAAAAGTGATATTTTCTCTAAGTCATTTTGATTATACCCCAAAATTTTAGTGAAAGCAGGATTAATTTTTATGATTTTATTTCCTTTTTCAACAAAAAAAGCATCAAATGACATCTCAAAAAAACTGTTAACTATTTTTAAAGATTGTTCATCTTTAACTTTGTCAGTAATATCACGTGCTACAGAATACACTATGCCTTGCTGTATATCAATAGTGCTATGCCAGTCTAGCCATTTGTAGGTTCCATCTTTACAACGAACACGATATTCAAAATTTACAATTTCATCCCCTTTTAGAAGTTTAGCCAATACTTCATCGGCAATATTCTTATCATCAGGATGCGTTAATTCCGTAAATTTTATGGTATTCATATCTTCTTGAGTGTAACCCAGTGTTTTAGTAAACGCTGGATTTATTTTTATAAAATACTCTCCTTTTGAGACGACAAGCAAGTTATTAGACATATTGAAAAATTTATCGGCAACGACCAAAGAGTCTTCAATTTCTTTTTTAGCCGTAATATCGCTTGCAATTGCATACAACAATCCGGTTGAGGGGTCTGGATAGGTTGACCAAGAAAGCCATTTTATTGACCCGTCTTTACAGATATATCTATTTTCGAAATTTATTGTTGAGATACCGGTCTGAAGTTTAGCAACTTCTTTTTTTGTGACATCAATATCATCACGGACCGTAAATTCCAGAAAGGGTTTACTCAATAACTCTTCCTCTGAATACCCTAAGATTTTACTGGTAGCCGGATTAACCTTTATAAATTTATCCTTTGAGGCTATAACCATAATATCTAATGACATGTTAAAGAATTTATCTGCCGCTTTAAACGAGTCTTCTAGTTTCTTTCTTTCTGAGATATCCGTCGAAATTCCGCCAATAGCATAAATCCTTCCTATTGAATCATACAAAGGAAATTTTACCGCGATATAAGTATGAGGACCATCCGATTGTTGGATAGTTTCCTCTGTTTTTAGTTCTCGTAATGCTTTTACCACTTCAAGATCAGAATTTCGATAAACATCAGCCACTTCTTTTGGTAAAAAATCATGGTCTGTTTTCCCTATTATTTCTTCATTCAGGATTTGAAATAAAGATCCAAATTGTTTATTAATCAATACATATTCTCCATTTATTTTTTTAATAAATATAGGATTCGAAGTGTTATCAATGATAGATTGAAGCAGTTGTTTGTTTTCTAATAGTAAGTTCTGGGAAATATTTTTAGCACGTAATTGCGCCTTAATTATAAAATAGACGATGGTCAGTAAAACAATAGAAAGGACAAATAAGGAAAGTTCTATCCAATTTAACACAGAATCATTTGTTTGATCTCTTTGCTTGTCAAGCCGCGAAATAAAAACCCATCCTGAAGCAATGACAACTAGTAAATTGATAATAAACCCCAGCAATATTTTTTTTTCAAAGGAAATTTTCATGGTAAAAATGGCGTTAAATTTAACATTTATTAACGGCAACAAACCGAATAATCATCTACATATATACATGAAAGTTAGTGAATTATATTCAATTAGCAAAAACGATTTTTACACATCTACTCTGAACAACCCACTACTCCGCAAAAGAAATATTTGTATCCAAAACCAAACAAATATACCAAGGTGTTATAACAATCTTTAGGATAAAAAAAAAGAGAAGCTACCCTAAAGTAACTTCTCTTATATATTTAAAAAAATAATTAATTTCTACTTGCAGCTCCTGGTATATTTTCGTTTTCAGGGCTAATTTTACTAAACTCTACAACTCCTGTTTTTGATGCCCATTCGTTATAAGAAGTCGAAAGTTTGTTAACAATAGCAGGATTACTATCGGCTACATCTTGAGTTTCACCTCTATCCTTTTCCAAATCGTACAATTCCCATTTGTATTTTGGATAAGTAGAAACCAACTTCCATTTTCCATCTCTCACAGCCCTGTTGCCCGCTCTTTCCCAGAACAAAGGTTCACCTCTATTCACTTCGGAATCTCCGTTGAATAGGACTGGTAAAAGACTTTTTCCTGCCAAATAATTGGTTTTCAATCCATTGTATTTCTTTGGATATTCAATACCTGCCAACTCGTAAAATGTTGGTGCCAAATCAATAATATGCCCTGTTCCTTTATCAATTCTTCCTGCTTTAATTTTGGAAGGAAACCAAGCTATGAAAGGAGAACTGAAACCTCCTTCGTGCATATCGTTTTTATATTGACGAAAAGGGGTATTGGAGAGTGAAGCCCAATTTTGTTCCTGATAATCGAATGAACCTGAAGTTCCAACGGGTCCGTCATTTTTCACCAAACCTCTTTTAAGCGGATTATACGTATTGAAACCACCCTGCGCTCCATTATCAGAAATAAATACAATGATTGTATTTTTATCTTTCTTTAAGTCTTTCAATTTCTTTAAAACTTTCCCAACATTTTGGTCCATGTTATCGACCATAGCGGCATACACTTCCATTTTGGCTTTCCAGAATTGTCTTTCATCATAGGTCAATTTATCCCATTCTGGCACTTCCAAGTCTCTTTGAGCTATCGTTTGACCCGGTAAAATGATTCCATTTTCCTTTAGTTTTTGGATTCTGTTTTCTCTCAACACATCCCAACCTTTGTCAAACTTACCTCTGTATTTAGCAATGTCTTCTGGTTTGGCCTGCAGTGGCCAATGCGGTGCTGTAAAGGCGAGATACAAAAAGAAAGGTTTATGCTCTTTGTTTTGTTCCTCCAAAAATTCATTCGCATTTTTCCCTATTTCATCTGTAAAATAATAGGAATCATCTTTTGGATTTTGCTTTTCATTATTTTTCAAAAGCGTTACTGGATATCCCGTTTTTCCAAAAGGTAGCGGTTTTACATCAAAATAATTGGCTGCTCCTTTCAAAACTCCATAAAATTTATCAAATCCTCTTTGGTTAGGCCATTGAGCAGGATCTGTGGAACCCACATGCCATTTTCCCGACATCAAAGTGCTATAACCGCCGCTTCTAAAAACTTCTCCCAAAGTCAAAGACTCTTTATTGAGAAAACCCTGATAGGCGGGCAGTCCTAAATTCACATCAAAATAACCAACACCCGCTTTATGTTGGTATTGTCCAGTTAACAAAGAAGCTCTGGTGGGTGCACAAATCGAATTATTATAAAACTCCCGTAAAATCAATCCTTCTTTAGCCAATTTGTCCAAATTAGGAGTACTAATTTCTGACCCATAACTTCCCAAATCAGAATATCCCATATCATCTACCATAATCAGAATGACGTTTGGTTTTGATGTTTCGGTAGTCATTTTATTTTGGGCTTGACCTAAAAAAGCGACCGCTATTAAAAAGTTTAGGGTTATAACTGTTCTCTTCATTTTTTTAATTCTTTAAAATCTTATTTATATTTACTATAAATCCGAAGACTTATTTTTTATTCCTTTCTATTATTTATCCTTCACACATCTAAATCCCAAGTGATTACAGGCACTTGTCGTTTCTCCTTTGCCACGGCTTCCTGCCACATATCGAATGCAATATTGGTCGCTACACAAATAGGAACCACCTCTTTGAACGTGTTTTTCTACTTCGGGTTCTTCGGGATCATTACTCGTTAAAGGACCTTTGGGATTATCATTAGCACTAGTTGCATAATAATCATCCCGGTATAAATCGCTACACCATTCCCATACATTTCCTTCTAAATCATAAATTCCAAAAGGATTTTTGGGAAAAGATTTCACTGGAGCTGCACTTACAAAACCGTCTTCGGCTGTATTATTATTAGGGAAAGTTCCCTGAAAAATATTGGCCACCCATTTACCGTTTGGTTTAAGTTCTGTTCCCCAATAATATTTGGTATGTGGTCTTCCTGCTCTGGCGGCAAACTCCCATTCAGCCTCCGTAGGAAGTCGTTTTCCTGCCCATTCTGCATACGCCAGAGCATCTAGATAACTAATTTGGACCACAGGATTATTTTCAAGTCCTGCGATACTGCTTTCCGGCCCTGAAGGATGTTGCCAACTGGCTCCTGGCACATATTGCCACCATTGTTGCATATTCTCTAAAGAAACCTTGCCTGTTGGTGGCGAAAACACAGCCGAACCTGGCACTAATTTATCTAGCGGAATACCTGGATAATCATCCGGATTTAATGGTCTTTCTGCGATTGTTACATATTTAGTGGCTGTTACAAAAGCCGTAAATTGGGCATTCGTTACTTCGTGTTCGTCCATCCAATATCCTTTTAGACTCACTTTATGAACTGGTTTTGCATCAGGATAATCATTGGTTCCCATATTAAAATCTCCTCCTGCTACCCAAACCATTCCATTTGTTGAAGTAGTCCCATTTTCTTTGGAAGCATTTCCAATAGATTCCAACAACAATGCTTTTTTAGAAGTATTTGCCTTGCACATAGCTTGACAGCTAGTTGTAGCAACCATCACACCTTTGCTTTCTTGTGCAAAAGAGGATAAACCCGACAAAACAATTCCTGCAATTAAACTATATATTTTCATGTTCTTATATTCATCTTTAGTTTACCCGATTTTTAAATATCATTGTGTTTAAAAAAATATTCCTAACAGGTTAAAAAACTTGTTAGGAATTATAATCCTTAACTTAATTCCATTTTCAAATAATTACTAGGGATAAGTGATAACTGTTTTATTATTTTTTAGGATTGAACTTGTTCATAATAACTTGTACTCGGAAAAACGGGATTACTTTTTTTAGTAATTGGAACTGCAAGAACACCCGCTGCTAAAGCACTACCTTCTTTTTTAGATTTGAATATTGGCCAAAGAAATTGTGCATACCACTCTTCTTGTTTGTATGATTTCATTCCATACGATTTTGGGAATTTACGAGTAATCAAGCCCGTTCCAAAAATCACATCCCAAAGGAAAAACATATTTCCGAAATTGCCTTTAAAATGACCAATCCCATCTCCGCTAGTATCCGCATGATGTGCGTGATGCGTGGCAGGAGTCGAAATTAAACGCTCCAAAACCCAAGCAATAGGATGTAATATTCTGTATTTATAGAATGGTTTATCCCAAGCAATACTCGAATGTGCACCCAATGTGATGAAACTTTTTATAACCAGAACAAATAAAGCCGGTAATCCTAAACCTAAAAACGTTAAAGTAGCCGTCAAGTAAATTTGAGAGAAAAACACCGTGTAAATGAAGTTTTGTCGCGAAAGCATCGCCATTCCCATATAAGGAGCCGAGTGGTGCGTTCTATGAAAACGCCATAAAAACGGCACTTGATGGTGCAAACGATGGTACCAATATTGCGTTAAATCATCGGCTACGGCAATCAGGAAAAAGGCTCCCCAAAAAGGCACCCAAGAAAGTGTGTTTTGAAGATTTGGAATTAAATACGGTAAAACTGTTAAGCTAAAAAAAGCAACTACAGGAGGTAAAAGCAATTTTGGCGCAAGAAAACAAATAATATCTATTTTGCGTTCTTCTCCTGTCCATTCGTCATCGTATAAACCTGCCGCAAATTCGATAACTCCTAAAACCAACATAAAAGCGATTAATCCCCAAGTGCGGATATTCTCGAATGCGGGTTTTGTAAATTCTAAAAATGATGGTAATACAAGATGTGATTCGCTAACGATACCATTATTTAGTTTGAAATAAAGATAAATGGCCAACACTGGCAGCGTGTACAACAAAAGACTGATGCTCAAATCTCTTGTTAATTTTCTTTTTAAATTTTGATCTATTGCCATGATTTTTTATTTTAAAAATTGATTTATTAATGCTAATCCCCCAGCCAAAATAACTAGCGGAACTAAAAACACAATTGCCCCAACGACAATTTTTTTTCCTATTATTTGAAAATCTATTAGTTTCATATGTATAATTTTAAAAGAATCAGGTCTTTTTAGGTTCTAACAATAGACCTGAATTCTAGATTGAGTTATTAATTAGTGCTACCCGTCTGAGGTGCTTTATGAATTAATTCCTGAATATTTTGATTTTTATCACCTGAAGGGTTATGTATTCTTCTACCCAATACATCTTGCCAATCAATTAACGGATACAGGTTATTCGCTTTGGCTTGCTCTTCAAACAATTTTTTAAGTTCCTCTAATTTTTCAGGATACTTTTTAGCCAGATTATTACGCTCGTTAAAATCTTCATTCAAGTTGTACAATTCCCAAACATCAGTATCAAAATTAGTTGCTGTTGGTTTTTCATTTTTACCTAAAGCGCTTTTTAAGGCAAAAGAATCCGGAAGATGCGCTGCACCAGCTTTCCAACCGTCTTTGTAAATGGCTCTGTTTCCAAAAATATAATAGTATTGTACTTTGTGTAAGGATTCGGCTTTAGCATCATTTAACGAAGTATATAAAGAAGACCCTTGTATAATGTCTTGCTTAATTTCGCGGATATATTGTGGTGCTTTAATTCCGGCAATATCCAATGTAGTAGGAAGTATATCCGTTACATGACTGTATTGGTTTCTGATTCCTCCTTTTTCTTTAATCCCTTTTGGATAATGAATAATCAATGGATTACGTGTTCCCCCTTCTGATTGTGCATCTTGTTTCCAATTTTTAAAAGGGGCATTGGTAGCTTGCGCCCATCCCAAAGGATAATTAGTATTCAACCCTTTTGCGGTACCAATCTCTCCAATATTGTCTAAATTAGACTGGAAGTTTTTTTCTTCAGATACCCCTTGGGAAAAAAGATTTTGGCTAATCGTACCTTGTGTAGTACCTTCTTTACTGGCTCCATTATCCCCAATGGCAACAAAAATCAGGGTATTATCCAATTGATTACTTTCTTTCAAATAATTGATCACTCTTCCTATTTCGTGATCCGTATAGGTGAGATATCCTGCATACACTTCCATAAATCTGGCATATACTTTCTTTTGGTCTGGAGTTAGTTTTTTCCAATCAGCAATAAGCGGATTACGTTCCGGCAACACCGCATTAGCAGGAATTACCCCTAATTTCTTTTGATTGGCAATCACCTTTTCGCGATATACATCCCAACCTTCGTCAAATTTTCCTTTGTACTGGTCGCTCCATGATGCGGCTACTTGGTGTGGTGCATGAACAGCTCCTGGTGCATAGTATAAAAAGAACGGTTTTCCCGGTGCGGCCTTTTGTTGTTTAGTAATGTAGCTAATGGCTTTATCGGTAATTTGGTCCGTTAAATGGCGGCCGTCAGGTTTTACATGTGCCTGATCTTCTATTAAATCAGGATTGTATTGATCCGTTTGTGACCCTAGGAAACCAAAGAAGTGATCGAATCCTTTCCCTGTTGGCCATCTGTCAAAAGGACCTGCATCTGTAGCGTCTTCATCAGGAGTTACTCCATATTTACCCACCGCAAAAGTGTTGTATCCATTATCTCGTAAAATCTCGGCAATCGTTCCTTTGTCTGATGGAATTTTTCCATCCCAACCTGGAAAACCTGCCGATAAAACAGTGTGTGAAAAACCACTAACGTGAACTCTTCCTGAATTTCTACCGGTTAATAATGCCGCACGGGTTGGCGCACAAATTGCCGTAGTATGAAAATTAGTATATCGCAATCCATTATTAGCCAAAGCATCAAAAGTTGGCGTTTGTATCAACCCTCCAAAAGCACTGGAAGCACCGAATCCTACATCATCCAGCAAAACCCAAACCACATTAGGCGCTCCTGCAGGAGCTTTTACAGGCTGTGGCCAATATTCTTTTGATTCGGCCAAGGTTTTGCCAATAACGCCTTTGTAATTGGCGTCTGATTTATTTTGGGCAAAGCCAAATTGTGCAACAAGTAAAGCTGTAATTAAAAGCCCTTTTTGAGGGCTTTTGAATTTGAAATTAGGTTTAAAAATTTTCATCGTTATATTTTTTTATTGTTTTTAAGAGATTAATAACCATCATTTTGTGGTAATCCTACTGGATTAATATTTCGCTCACTTTGAGGAATTGGATACAAATTGTTTCGTTCTGAAACCGTATTTTTAGCCGTTACTTTTTTCACTTCGGTAACCAAAGTTCCCCAACGCACTAAATCAAACCATCTCTGTCCTTCCTGAACAAATTCTTTTTTACGCTCTTCTCGAATAGCTTCTCTTAATTGAAAAGTTGTAAGTCCTATTAAATCTACTGTTAGGTCTGGTGTGAAAATTGGTTTTCCAAAAGCTCTTCTTATTACTTGGTTCACAAGTTCCAAAGATTCAGTGGTTGCTCCATCTTTCTCGTTAATCGCTTCTGCCAAAGACAATAGAACATCAGCATAACGAATAATCGGGAAATTGATAGCCAGATTCCCTGGTGCTGCCAAATTGGTCACATCTAGATATTTACTAAAAATTGGCTTGGGAAAAGTATACAGCGTTCCTGTGGCAGGATTGAGTAATTGTTTGGTATAACTCACATCTCTTCTGGTATCTCCTGTCGCATAAATGTCATAAAACAAGGCTACATCCGAAATAATATCTGCTGGTTCCGTGGCAGTAAATCCAGTGAAAGAAGTAGCCTGAAAAGTACTGCCGCTAGAACCATTGCCTGCTTGATTAGGCTCGAACTGAACAGAAAAAATATGTTCTTTTCCATTCTTCTTCGTTTTATTGAACACATCAGCGAAATTTTCGAAAAGTGCATATCCGTAACCGCCATTAATAACTTCCTTCGCTTTTAGAATAGCATTTGGCCAATCTTTTCTGGTCAAATATACTTTGGCTAAAATGGCTTTTGCAGCACCCGAAGTGGCACGACCTACATTCGCTCCGGTATAAGTTGACGGAAGATTTTCGGCATCTTTTAAGTCTGAGATAATTTGTGCGTAAACGGCATCCACAGAAGCTCTATTTGATTTTAGACTCTCTACATTAATTGAAGTTGGCTCATGTAAAACGATTGGAACTCCACCCCAAAGGCGAACTGCCTGAAAGTACAATAACCCTCTGATGAATTTAGCTTCATTAATCAATCTGGTTTTGACAACATCAGGACCTTGCACATTAGGAATATTATCAATCGCCACATTGGCTCTATTGATTCCGTTATAAATTTGGCGCCAAGCTAATTGAATACGATCTGAAGTGGCATCGTGAGTCAAACTGCTTAAGGCTCTTACTTGAGGATTCGTTGCAGAAACTCCGGCTGCTGCATAATCAGAAGCCATGTCTGTCAAGAAATATAAATTTCTACCAAATAAGCTTTGCTCACCTGGTTCAATATTCAAAGAAGCATACACTGCCGTCACGCTGGCTGTGGCATCATCCTGAGTTTTGAAGAAATTTTCTTTGGTAATAAAAGAGGTAGGTGTTACCTCTAAATCCGTGCACGATATCAAAAGGCTGGCACTTAATAGGAATGTTATTATTGTCTTTTTCATTGTTATATTTTTTTTATTTAAAATCTTATAGCTTCTGTGAATAGAATTCTTGCTACTGCGTTTGTATTTATGACCAACTACTATCGGTCATCAATTACAAACAAATACATTCGCCTCTGGTCTCCCCATCCTTTGGAGGGGGCCGGGGAAGATTAGAAAGTTACGTTCAAGCCCGTGATGAATGTTTTAGAATTTGGATAAGCACCAAAGTCAATTCCGGGATATAAATTGTTTTGTTCGTAAGAACTTACCTCTGGATCATAGCCAGTATATTTAGTCCAGGTAATTAAGTTTTCGGCAGATACATATACTTTAATGCTCTTGGTTCCTATTTTTGAAGAAAGACTTTTAGGAAGTGTATAACCTAAAGTGATTGTTTTTAATCTCAAAAAGGAAGCATCTTCTACGTAACGTTCCGAAACTATCCCCAGTGGAGAACTAGAGGCTCTAGGAATTTCATTACTTGGATTAGTAGTGGTCCAACGGTCTTCCAGCGTAGCCGCGGCATTGGTTCCAAGTGTAGAAATTTCTAGTTGTTGGTTCAAGGCGTTAAATATTTTACCTCCATAACTACCTTGGAAAGAAAAATTCAAATCGAAATTGTTATAATAAATCGTGTTGCTAAAACTTCCAACAAATTTAGGTTGTGAACTTCCTAGACTACCTTTGTCTGCAGCCGAGATTATTCCGTCTCCATTGGTGTCCACGTATTTTCTGTCACCCACCTTTGTGTTGGCGAGACTGTTTATTTTAGGTTGGGTATTGATTTGTTCTTGGGTTTGAAAAATACCGTTGGTTTTGTATCCCCAAAAAGTTCCCAATGGCTCTCCCACTTTTACCGTTACGGGTTGTTGTTGCAACAAAGAACCGTTTGGAACTACCGGGAAAAATTGTTTCACCCCATTTCCTATTTCAACCACTTTGTTCTGGTTGGTCGAAAACACAAAGTTCGAATTCCAAGAGAAATTTTCTGTTTTTAAATTTTCTGTTATCAAGCCAATTTCAATTCCTTTATTTACAACCCCTCCAATATTTTGAAGAACAGTAGCAAAGCCTGAGGTCAATGGAACTGGCACATTGATAAGCAAATCATTTGTTTTTTTGTAGTAAACATCAAAAACGAAATTTACTTTTCTGTCCAATAATGACAAGTCCAAACCAGCATTATATTGGGTGGTTTTTTCCCATCTTAAATCTGGATTTGCTAGACGAGTGGGTGCCAATCCTGTTTGTACTGTACCACCAAAAGCATAATTGACAGAACCGATCGAAGCCAAAGAAAGGTAATTTCCAATTTCTTGATTCCCTGTTGTTCCTGCGCTTAATCTAAATTTTGCTTCCGTTACACCTTTTATATTTTTAGCAAAATCTTCTTCGGTAATGTTCCAAGAAAATCCTGCTGATGGGAAATAGCCCCAAAGCGATTTCGAACCAAATCTTGAAGAACCATCTGCACGTGCTGATACCGTAAAATTGTATCGCCCTTTATAAGAATAATTTACTCTGGTCAACCATGATTTCAATACACTTTCGAATGCATCACTATACGGTTTTACAGCCACACCATCTTGCAAAGCGTTGTAGGCATTAGCATCATTTACAAAAGTATTGGCACCTGCATTAACAACCTCTCCTTGTGTATATTGAAGCGTATATCCTGCCAAAGCTGAAAACTTGTGGTCCTCTCCAAAACGGGTATTGTAATTCAACGTATTTTCGTTCAACACTGAACTTACTAATCTATAACCAACGGAAGCTAATCCCTTAGTTGAAGCCCCAGTGGTAGTATTGGATGGTGCATAATAATTTTGTTTAGTATTAATCACATCACCGCTCACAGCAACTTTAGCAGTAAGTTCTTTGTTAATTTTATACTCCCCAAATAAACTGGTCAAAATTCTGTTAATTTTAGTTTCGTTGGTCGTGTTTTCCAAATCGTTGATTGGATTGGGTATATAACCATTCACTGAAGTCGCATAAGGATTATTGGTTACATTATAACTTCCGTCAGCATTTTTAATGGGAACTACTGGAGCCGTCAACAATACACTAACCAATGCATTAGGATTTCTACCACCACCTGTCGACCCAATACCATTCGATATGGAATTGCTATAATTGGCATTCACCCCAAATTTGAATGCTTGCGAATAATTTCTCTCATAATTGGCACGAAGCGAAATTCGTTTAAAGTCAGATCCAATCACGATTCCTTTCTGATTAAAATAGGCTGATGAAACAACATATCTAGAGCGATCGTCTCCACCAGAAAATGTCAATTGGTGATTTTGAACTGGAGCATTTCTGAAAGCTGCCGATTGCCAGTCATATCCTCCTGAAGTTTTCAGCGCTTCTATTTGAGCGGGAGAAAAAGAAGGTGCTTGACCTATACTTGCCTGAACATCGTTACGCAAACTTGCCCATTGGGAAGCATCAAGAAGGTCTAGTTTTTTAGAGATTCTCTGGGTACCAAAATACGTTTGAAACGAAATACTATCTTGTCCTTTGATTCCTTTTTTGGTAGTAATAAGTACCACGCCATTGGCCCCACGTGACCCGTAAATCGCTGTGGCAGAAGCGTCTTTCAATACTTCAATAGACTCAATATCGTTAGGATTGATAGTGGAAAGCACATTAATTCCAGCGCCAGAAAAAGCCACTCCGGCAGTCCCATTATTATTGTCATTGTAAATCAACACTCCATCTATAACATAAAGTGGCTCATTACCTGCCGTGATGGAGTTTCCTCCTCTAATACGAACACTGGAACTAGCACCCGGTTGTCCTGAACTTTGAGTAACAACCACTCCTGAAACTGCACCTCTCAATAAGTTGTCTGCAGAGGAAGTAACTTGATTTAGGTTTGCTTTTGGAACTGAGGAGACTGCACCAGTGATATCCTTTCTTTTTTGAGTGCCATAGCCTACCACTACTAACTCATTTAGTTCTTGGAGATCTTGCTTCAAGTTAATGATAGTCGGGCTGCCATCTACAATTACTTCTGCTTTTTTATACCCAATATAACTTACAATTAAAGTATAAGGAAACTTTTGCCCGGTTTGAAAATAAAATTTTCCTTCTGCATCCGTTGTAACAGAATGCGTTGTTCCTTTAATAGTTACTGAAGCTCCAATAATAGGTTCATTTGTTATTTGATCAATTACTTTTCCATCGAGTTTAGACTGGATAAGTGGTTTGGTTTCTTGAGCATTAATTCCTACTGAAATTAGTAAAATGCATAACCACGTATATATGTTTAATTTTTTTTTCATTACTTTGTTATGGTTTAATAAATAAGGCGAGCCGAAAAATTGATTTTTTCAACTTTCGCTTTCCTTTTAGAGATGAACATTTTTTTTTAAGCCTGCCATTTCTGTTCCCGCAGAAATGGCTTTTTTTATTTACAGCACATTCGTTTTTCCATTTTTGTTTATTTATTTATTATTATGTCTATTTTGATAAAATTTTGAGGGATTTTATATTCCAAAACATCCAAAAAACTTACGTAGTAAATTACTTTGAATTTGATATTTAGGAAATATAAAATGATTTAGATTGAAGTATTTTAACAACAGCAACACATTCGGCATGGAGCGCCAAATGCAAAAGATACCTGCATGATCAAAAAAGAAATGTATTTGATAGTCTTCAAAATTTATGCTTTTGTTGTGATAAATGTAGTTTTTTAAACTCTACTATTCCTATAGACAAATGTAAGTTATAAATTTAAACCACCAAAAATTTTATTAATTTTTTTAAAAAAAAGTTAATTTTATCAAAATTAAAATGCAGTTTCATTCAATAAAGTCAATTTCAATAAGAAGTTAATCTATTAAAATTAAGCATATTAATTAATAAAATGAAATAAATTTTCGTCTTTTAGAAAAACATTATACCCGATCAACTTCATCAAAATTTTAGGGAAATGTATATTAAAAACAGCTTTTTTAAACCACTCAAAGGATCTTTAAAGAAAGAGAATCTGACTCTTCTTGGCATAAAAAGTGTCGCATTCTAATTTTACTCTCCTTTTTAATCCAAATTAACACCCATTTCTAAAAGAAGTCAGGGAGCTAAATTTTTTTATATTCATAAAGCAATTATTCTACAATTTGTTACTTTTGCACCGTTCAAGAAAATTCACTTGAATATTTTATCGAAAATAAATTTCTCAACTTAAAACTGTTTATAGCATGCAACTGTATAACACCTTAAGCGCAGAAGAAAGAGCCATCATGATTGATGATGCCGGAAAACAACGTCTTACGTTGTCTTTCTATGCTTATGCGCAAATCTCAGATCCAACACAATTTCGTAACGAATTATTCCTGGCTTGGAACGCTCTTGAAGTTCTTGGGCGAATCTATGTAGCCAGTGAGGGAATCAACGCCCAATTATCACTTCCTGCAGATAATTTCTATGCTTTCAAAGATTCCATCGAAGCCTATGATTTCATGAAAGGCATCCGTTTGAATATCGCCGTAGAACAAGATGATCATTCGTTCTTGAAACTGACTGTAAAAGTCCGTGATAAGATTGTGGCTGATGGTTTAGTGGACGAAACTTTTGATGTAACCAATATAGGTATTCACTTAAAAGCTAAGGAATTCAATGAACTTCTCGAAGACCCAAACACCATTGTGGTCGATATGCGAAATCATTACGAAAGTGAAATTGGACATTTTACCAAAGCCATAAAACCAGATGTTGATACTTTTCGGGAATCATTACCCATTATCGAAGAACAACTTTCTGAACACAAACAAGACAAAAAACTATTGATGTATTGCACTGGAGGAATTCGTTGCGAGAAAGCCAGTGCTTATTTCAAACACAAAGGTTTTGAAAATGTATACCAACTCGAGGGCGGAATTATTGAATACACACGCCAGGTAAAAGCCGAAGGATTAGAAAGTAAATTCATTGGTAAAAACTTTGTATTTGATCACCGCTTGGGCGAAAGAATTACGGATGATATCGTTTCACAATGCCATCAATGCGGAGCACCTTGTGACGTACATACCAATTGTGTGAACGAAGGATGCCATTTACTTTTCATCCAATGTGAGGAATGTGCAACGGCAATGGAAGGTTGTTGTTCAGCTGAATGTGTGAGTGTGATTCATTTGCCGGAAGAAGAACAAAAAGCCATTCGCAGAGGAATAAAAAATGGAAATAAGATTTTCAAAAAAGGAAAATCAGATGTTTTGACTTTCAAAAACAGTGAAGAAACACATGGTATTTTTGTTGCTGACAAACCAAAAATTGCAATCAAAAAAGAACAAAAAATTAAGAAAATCTATATTGGAAAAGGAACCCATTTTTTTCCAAAACCAAGTATTGGTCAATTTCTAATTGAAGAAAACGAAATCAAAATTGGCGATACTATTCTGATCAAAGGTGCTACAACCGGTGAACAAAAATTAGTAATCGAAGAAATGCTGGTTAACGATTTGGCTCAAGAAAAAGCAGTTTCTGGAGACACTTGTACTTTTAAACTGCCATTCAGAATTAGATTATCAGATAAATTGTATAAAATTTTAGACTAATTTCAATACCTTTAACTCCCTTTTATACAATCATATAAAACAACTTAAAATTTAAAAAATGAATAATTTATTTTCAAAATCAGCGATTTTAATTTTACTTTTATCAATGTCGATTGAAATAAATGCCCAATCAAAAAGAAATTTAAAACAAGAAGAAACCAATAAAAAAATTGTCTCTACTCTTTATCAATCTTTGTTTGGCGACAAAGATACTTCAGCAATTGACAAATATATTGTAGAAGATTACATTCAGCATAATCCTATGGTGGCAGATGGAAGAAAAGCACTAAAAGACGGTGTTGAAAAATGGTTTGTTGGTGCACCAAAGGAAAAAATTGACATTCAACATATAGCCGCTGATGGTGATTTGGTTTTTATTCACTTAAAATCTAAAGGTGCTGATGGAAAACTTACTTCAGTTATTGATATTTTTAAACTTAAAAACAACAAAATTGTGGAACATTGGGATGTAATGCAGGCTGTTCCGGAAAAATCAGCAAATAATCATCCTATGTTTTAATTTGTTAAACGATTAAATCCATTGGATTTAATTCCTATTTCTTATCAAAGCTGCTTGAAATCAAATAATTTCAAGCAGCTTTTTTTGTTAAAAACCCCTTTTTTTAGTGTCTGAAAATTTATGATTTTAGTAGTATTTTGGCTTTGAAACATTCAATCAAAAAATACTATCTTTACACATTAAACGTTTTAAGAACTTAAGTTGTGCCAGTCACAACACTACATATAAGATTATGGCATGTACAAGTTGTTCAACTTCTGATGGTGGCTCACCTAAGGGTTGTAAAAATAATGGGACTTGCGGCACCGATAGCTGCAATAAATTAACGGTTTTCGATTGGCTTTCTAATATGAGTTTGCCTAATGGCGATGCTCCATTTGACTGTGTTGAAGTACGTTTCAAAAACGGAAGAAAAGAATTTTACCGCAATACGGAGAAACTAACGTTAAGCATGGGCGACATTGTTGCCACCGTTGCTTCACCAGGACACGATATAGGAATTGTAACTTTGACAGGCGAATTAGTAAAAATTCAAATGAAGAAAAAAGGAGTCAATCATCTAAGCAATGATGTTCCTAAAATCTATAGAAAAGCATCCCAAAAAGATATCGATATTTGGTCCACCGCAAGAGACAGAGAAGAGCCTATGAAGGTTCGTGCTCGTGAATTAGCGATTGCTCAAAAACTGGAAATGAAAATTTCAGATATCGAATTTCAAGGAGATGGATCAAAAGCTACGTTTTACTACACCGCAAATGATCGTATTGACTTTCGTGCATTGATTAAAGATTTCGCTAAAGAATTCAGTACCAGAATCGAAATGAAACAAGTAGGTTTCCGTCAGGAAGCAGCTCGTTTAGGAGGAATTGGTTCTTGCGGAAGAGAATTGTGTTGCTCAACTTGGTTAACCGATTTTAGAAGTGTAAACACCTCAGCAGCGCGTTACCAACAACTGTCTTTGAATCCACAAAAACTTGCCGGACAATGCGGTAAATTAAAATGCTGCTTGAACTATGAGTTAGATACTTACATGGATGCTTTGAAAGATTTTCCAGATTTCGAAACAAAACTGGTAACTGAAAAAGGAGATGCTATTTGTCAGAAACAAGATATTTTCAAAGGGTTGATGTGGTTTGCTTACACCAATAATTTTGCCAATTGGCATGTCTTGAAAATAGACCAAGTCAAAGAAATTGTTGCCGAAAACAAATTAAAAAATAAAGTTTCTTCTCTTGAAGATTACGCAATAGAAATTGTGGTAGAACCAGAGAAAAACTTCAATAATGCGATGGGTCAAGAAAGTTTAACACGTTTTGACCAGCCAAAACCTAAGAAAAAACCAAATAAGAAACGCAAGCCAGCCGGAGAAAATGCTATTGTGGCAAACAATAATAAACCCGCAAACAATAACAACAACAATAACCGTCAGGCTCAAAATGAAAAAAAACCAGTAGCTGCAAAACCTACTGAACCTAGAAAACCTATAATTATTACTAAAAATGAGGCTAAAAAATAGCGCTTTACTTCTTTTGGTGGCAATCCTTTTTTTCTCTTGTGATAAAAAAAGAGTGTTTGATGAATACAAATCAGTTGGCAACGGCTGGAATAAAGATAGCATTGTAACTTTCAATTTACCGAAATTGGACTCCACAAAGCATTATAATTTGTATATAAACCTGAGAGACAATAATAACTATCAATACAACAATATATTTTTAATCGTAGCCATGGAAAAACCAAATGGCTTTACGAAAGTAGATACATTAGAGTACCAAATGGCAAATTCGGACGGAACATTGCTTGGTGATGGGTTTTCTGATATTAAAGAAAGTAAATTATTTTATAAGGAAAATGTAAACTTCAATGGAAAATACAAAATTTATATAAAACAAGCCGTAAGAGAAAATGGTAAAGTTCCTGGCGTGAAGCTTTTAGATGGAATTACAGACGTAGGTTTTAGAATAGAAAAAAAAGATTAAGAAAGTATTATGGCTATCAAAAAAAATAACAATCAGACAAAAAACATTGATAAAGATATCACCTACTACAAAAAGAAATTTTGGAAAATTTTCTTTTATGGAATGGGGATTATCGCTCTGTTTTTCTTATTTGCGTCATGGGGGCTTTTTGGTTCTATGCCTTCTTTTGAAGATTTGGAAAATCCAGATTCCAATTTAGCTACAGAAATTATCTCAGCTGATGGAGTCGTTTTGGGTAAATATTTTGAAAAAAATAGGTCTCAATTAAAGTATTCCGACTTACCAAAAAATCTTGTTCAAGCATTAGTGGCAACTGAAGATGCCCGTTTTTATGAGCATTCCGGAATTGACGGCAGAGGAACATTGAGAGCCATTGCAAGTTTAGGAACAAGTGGTGGAGCGAGCACATTGACACAACAATTAGCCAAACAATTATTTCACGGGGAAGGTTCTAAATTTTTACCTTTTAGAATTGTTCAAAAAGTCAAAGAATGGATCATTGCCATTCGACTAGAAAGACAATACACTAAAAATGAAATTATTGCCATGTATTGTAATGTATATGATTTTGGTAATAATTCTGTTGGGGTAAGTTCCGCGGCAAAAACCTATTTTTCAAAAGAGCCTAAAGATTTGACCATTGATGAGTCCGCAATATTAGTCGGTATGTTCAAAAATTCTGGATTATACAATCCGGTAAGAAATCCGCAAGGGGTCAAAAATCGTAGAAATGTAGTGCTTTTGCAAATGGAAAAAGCAGGCATTATCACTGACCCACAAAAATTAAATTTACAAAGTTTACCCATCACTTTACATTTCAAATTAGAAACACATAAAGATGGTACCGCGACTTATTTTAGAGAATATCTACGTGATTACATGAAAAAATGGGTTGAAGAAAATAAAAAACCGGACGGTTCTGATTATGACATCTACAAAGATGGATTAAAAATCTACACCACCATAGACTCAAGAATGCAGTTGCATGCTGAAGAAGCCGTTTCAGCTCACATGGCAAACCTACAAGAAGAGTTTTTTATTCAATCTAAAGGCAATAAAAACGCTCCTTTTGTTAATATTTCTGAAGTAGAAACACAACGAATTTTAAATCAGGCGATGAAATCCTCCCACCGTTGGGAAGTTCTGAAATCAATGGATAAAAGTGAAGAAGAAATTCTGGCTTCCTTTAAGGAAAAAACAAAAATGAAAGTCTTTACCTGGAAAGGAGAAAGAGATACTATCATGACACCATTGGATTCCATTCGTTATTACAAACATTTTTTACAATCTGGATTAATGGCCATGGAGCCACAAACGGGTAATATAAAAGCTTGGGTTGGTGGTATCAACTATAAATATTTTCAATACGATCACGTAGGACAAGGGGCGAGACAAGTAGGTTCTACCTTCAAACCATTTGTGTACGCCACTGCCATAGAACAATTGAATATGTCTCCTTGTGACTCAATTATTGATGGTCCGTTTATGATTCACAAAGGACGCCATCACGTTACCGAAGACTGGGAACCAAAAAACTCTGACAACAGATACCGCGGAATGGTAACTTTAAAACAAGGTTTAGCAAACTCTATAAATACAGTATCAGCAAAACTAATGGACAAAGTAGGTCCTGAAGCTGTTGTTGATTTAGCCCATAAATTAGGTATAAAATCCGAAATTCCGGTACAACCTTCAATTGCTCTTGGAGCTGTAGAGATTACCGTTCAAGATATGGTTGCTGCTTATAGTACCTTTGCAAATCAAGGTGTTTATATGAAACCGCAATTTATAACTAGAATTGAAGACAAAAGTGGCGTAGTAATCTATGAACCAATACCTGAATCACATGATGTCTTGAATAAAGATATTGCTTTTGCAGTAATTAAATTACTGGAAGGAGTAACCGAAGGTGGTTCTGGAGAGCGTTTACGAACAACTGGCGGAGGTAACGGAGACAATCGTTGGACAGGTTATCCATACTCATTCAGAAACCCAATAGCAGGAAAAACAGGTACGACTCAAAATCAATCTGATGGTTGGTTCATGGGAATGGTTCCTAATCTTGTAACTGGAGTTTGGGTAGGATGTGAAGACCGTTCGGCCAGATTCAAAACCATAACTTACGGTCAAGGAGCAACTGCGGCATTACCGGTTTGGGGTTATTTTATGAAACTTTGCTATGATGACCCCGGTCTTCATGTATCTAAAAGTGATTTTGACAGACCCGCAAATCTTTCTATAAAAGTAGATTGTTACACACCCCGAGCTGTAGTAAAAGACACTACAAATATCCAACAAGATACCGAAGAATTCGAATTGTAAATTTTTTATTAGGAGCTATTTCCAGCTGTACACTGTATCTTTCTAGTCCTGAATTTATTTCAGAATACTGAAACAAATTCAGGACTAGAAAGGATGCCGTTCCCATCTGGGCTAAAAAACACACTATGATCAACAAAAAAGTAAATACCGTTCAAGATGCACTTCAAGGCATTGAAAACGGAATGACAATAATGTTAGGCGGTTTTGGACTATGTGGAATCCCAGAAAACTCCATAGCCGAATTAGTAAAAAAAGAAAACAAGGACTTAACCTGTATTTCCAATAATGCGGGTGTAGATGATTTTGGTCTTGGATTGCTTTTACAAAAACGCCAAATCAAAAAAATGATTTCTTCCTATGTAGGAGAAAATGCCGAATTTGAACGTCAAATGCTTTCTGGAGAACTTGAAGTGGATCTTATTCCTCAAGGAACTTTAGCAGAACGTTGTCGTGCTGCACAAGCAGGAATCCCCGCTTTTTTCACACCTGCCGGTTTTGGAACTGAAGTAGCCGAAGGTAAAGAAACACGTGAATTCAATGGAAAAATGCACGTTATGGAACATGCTTTCAAAGCTGATTTTGCCATTGTAAAAGCATGGAAAGGCGATACTGCCGGAAACTTAATCTTCAAAGGAACTGCAAGAAACTTCAATCCTTGTATGGCTGGAGCTGCAAAAATCACCATTGCCGAAGTAGAAGAATTGCTACCTGCAGGAAGTTTAGATCCAAATGAAATTCATATTCCAGGAATACTTGTAAATAGAATTTTTCAAGGTGTGAATTATGAAAAAAGAATTGAACAAAGAACCGTGAGAAAAATTTTTTAATTATGGCTTTAGATAAAAATCAAATTGCAAAACGTATTGCCAAAGAATTAAAACACAACTATTACGTGAATCTCGGAATCGGAATTCCAACACTAGTAGCTAATTATATCCCCGAAGGAATTGACGTCGAATTTCAAAGCGAAAACGGAATTCTCGGCATGGGTCCCTTCCCTTTTGAAGGCGATGAAGATGCTGATTTAATCAACGCAGGAAAACAAACCATAACTACTTTGCCCGGAGCCAGTTTCTTTGACTCAGCATTCAGTTTTGGAATGATACGTGGCCAACATGTTGACTTAACTATTCTTGGCGCTATGGAAGTTGCAGAAAACGGCGATATTGCCAACTGGAAAATTCCAGGAAAAATGGTTAAAGGAATGGGAGGCGCAATGGATTTAGTAGCCTCAGCCGAAAATATTATTGTAGCCATGATGCACGTTAACAAAGCGGGAGAATCAAAAATTCTTAAAAGATGTACGTTGCCGCTAACCGGCGTGGGCTGTGTTAAAAAAGTAGTAACCGAGTTAGCCGTTTTAGAAATAACACCGCAAGGTTTCAAACTATTGGAACGTGCACCTGGTGTAACTGTAGAACACATTATCGCTTCCACAGAAGCCGATTTGATCATTGAAGGGGATGTTCCTGAAATGATGATTGATTAGACTAAAATTATTTAAATACAAGAGGCTGTCCGAAAAGTAATTTTCGGGCAGTTTTTTTTGTTTATTACTTTGATTCTTCGTATTTTTAAGTACCAAAATCAGCGATTATGCAGCCAGTTTTTAAACCTCATTCGGTTC